>DATGVY010000689.1:0-16504 GCA_035299845.1 Streptosporangiaceae bacterium | reverse complement strand
CACCGCGGAGCTGGCAAACGGCCTTATTCCGGGCGTCATCGACGGAAGGGATGACGGCAGTGAGTGAGAACGCAGACCTGGTCAGGACCGGGCCGCCGGGAATCCGCTCGCCGGACTCCGCAGCGGACTGACCACCCGGGCTCGTTTCGCCTTACTGGCGGGAGGTAGCGCGCGCACCGTCAGTCTGCGGCATGAGCACCGGCCTGCGCTGGCGGGATCGCGTCGATTCCGGCCTCCTGGCGCTGCGCGGCGGTGATGGGCGTCGGCGCGCCGGTCAGCGGATCGACACCCGAGGCGGCCTTGGGGAAGGCGATCACTTCACGGATCGAGTCGCGGCCGGTCAGCAGCATCAGCAGCCGGTCCCAGCCGAACGCGATGCCGCCATGCGGAGGCGGACCGAACCGCAGCGCGTCGAGCAGGAAGCCGAACTGCGACGTGGCCTGCTCCCGCGACAGCCCGATGACGTCGAACACCTGCTGCTGCATGTCCGGGCGGTGGATCCGGATGGAGCCGCCGCCGATCTCGGTGCCGTTGCACACGATGTCGTAGGCGTCGGCGAGTGCGCCGGCCGGCTCGGCGGAGAACTTGTCACTCCACTCGGGCAGCGGCGATGTGAACGGGTGGTGCACGGCCGTCCAGCCCCCTTCGCCGTCCTCCTCGAACATGGGCGCGTCGACCACCCAGGTGAAAGCCCAGGCGGACGGATCGATCAGGCCGCATCGCTGGCCGATCTCCAGCCGCGCGGCGCCGAGCAGGGCGCGGGCGGAAAGGGCAGGCCCGGCGGCGAAGAACACGCAGTCGCCAGGGCCGGCGCCCGTCGCGGCGGCCAGGCCCGAGCGCTCGGCGTCGGTCAAGTGCCTGGCCACCGGGCCGGCGTCAGACACCAGCCCGTCCGCGCCGATCAGCGCGTAGGCCAGCCCCCGGGCGCCGCGTGAGCGCGCCCATTCCTGCCACCCGTCCAGTTCCCTGCGCGACTGGGATGCCCCGCCGGGCATCACGACCGCGCCGACGTGCGGGGCGTGGAACACCCGGAACTCGCTCTGCGCGAAGTATCCGGTCAGATCGGAAAGCTCATTGCCGAAGCGCAGGTCCGGCTTGTCCGAGCCGAACCGAGACATGGCATCGGCGTAAGTCATCTGGCCGATCGGCCGCTGCACCTGGTACCCGGCGATCTCCGACCAGAGCCTCGCCACCAGATCCTCGGCGACCTCGACGACGTCCTGCCTGGTGACAAACGACATCTCAATGTCGATCTGAGTGAACTCGGGCTGCCGGTCAGCCCGGAAGTCTTCATCGCGGAAGCAGCGGACCAGCTGGTAGTAGCGCTCCAGGCCGGAAACCATCAGCAGCTGCTTGAACAGCTGCGGCGACTGCGGCAGCGCGTACCAGCTACCGGGCCGCAGCCGTACCGGCACCAGGAAGTCACGCGCGCCCTCCGGCGTGGATCTGGTCAGGAACGGGGTCTCCACATTCACGAAGCCGCGATCCCGCATCACATCGCTGACCAGGTAGGCGGCCGTGGAGCGGGCGCGCAGCGCGGCGGACATCTCGGCCCGCCGGATGTCGAGGTAGCGGTAGCGCAGCCGGACATCCTCGCTCAGCTCGCCGCCGCCCTCGACCGGGAACGGCAGTGGGTCGGACTCGGCGAGCACCTCGATCTCGGCGACCGCCACTTCTATCTCCCCGGTGGGCAGCTCCGGGTTCTCGTTGCCCGCCGGCCTGCGCCGCACCTCGCCGGTCACCCGCACGCAGAACTCGGCCCGCAGGTCGTGCGCCAGGTCTTCCTGCCGGAACACGATCTGGGCTACCCCGCTGGCGTCCCGCAGGTCGATGAAGACCACGCCGCCATGATCGCGGCGGCGCGCTACCCAGCCGGCCAGCGTGACCTGCTGCCCGGCCAGCGCCGCACGCAGCGTGCCAGCCTCATGGGTGCGGATCATCGCCTTCCTCACCTCTCCGTTCTGCGTTGATCTGTCCGGCCTGGCGCCGTTACGGCGGTCCGGCCAGCTGTCCCCTGCCTGCCGCCCTGTGCTGGCCGGCACCATGCTGCCCGCGTCCGGCCGGTCACAGGCCCCCGGCTGGCCCGGTGCTGGCTGGCACGGTGCTGGCCGACGCCATGCTGCCCGCGTCCGGCCGGTCACAGGCCCCTGGCTGGCCCGGTGCTGGCTGGCCCGGTGCTGGCCGGGCCGGTGCTGGCCGACCCGGTGCTGGGCGACGCCATGCTGCCCGCGTCCGGCCGGTCACAGGCCCCTGGCCGGGCCGGTGCTGGCCGGGCCGGTGCTGGCCGGGCCGGGCGCGGGCGCGAGGCCGGCCAGGAAACGGTTGGCTGCCCGCTCGGCGCCGATCGTCGTCTGCGGGCCGTGCCCGGCGAGCACTACCGTCTCATCCGGGAGCGGCAGGCACACCCGGGCGAGGCTGTCCATGATCGTCGCATAGTCGCCGCCGGGCAGGTCGGTGCGCCCGATCGACCCGGCGAAGAGCAGGTCACCGGTGAACAGGACGGCCGGATCGCCGGCGCCCGCCCCGGCATTCCCCGGCGCGCCAGCCGCAGCGCCACCCGTGCCTCCGGCACCGGGCAGCCTGAATGTCACCGAGCCGGGCGTGTGCCCGGGTGCGTGATCGACGACGACCTCGAGGCCGGCCAGCTCCAGCGTGGCGCCGTCGGCCAGCTCGGCGACCTCGTCCGGCTCGGTGAAGGTCAGGCCGCCAAACAGCGCGGCCCCCGCCTGGGCCGCCTGCGGCCAGAGCCCGCTCGCCGGGTCGCTGAGCAACGCCCGGTCCGCAGGATGAATGTAGGCGGGAATGTTCCTGGCGCCGCAGACCGGGGCCACCGACCAGATGTGATCGATGTGGCCGTGGGTGAGCAGGACAGCGGCAGGCTGGAGGCGGTGCCGCCGGATGATCTCCTCGATGCCGCCGGCGGCGTCCTGGCCGGGATCCACGATCAGGCACTGCTCGCCAGGGCCGGCCGCCACCACGTAGCAGTTCGCGGCGAATGAGCCGGCCGGGAACCCGGCGATGAGCATGGCCGGCTCCTTCCCTGGCTGCTGCCGGCAGGCGGCGTGCGGTGGGTACAGGCTACCGAGGGTGCCGCCGCCGCGCGCCGCTGGCCTGGCCGGCGCCGTCACGGCGAGTCCAGCCGGCCTGACCACCCCGCTCACCATGCTGGCGACGCGGAGCGCCGGACCGGTGCGGCCGGTTGCAGCGTGTTCGGCCGACTGTCCGGCCCGGTGGCAGCTGATTCAGGCACCCGCAGGTGGCAGCGGCACGATGGCCTTGGCTCGAACCGGTAACGGCTGTTTCACTGGAGTCCGGCGGCCGGTACGATTCGCGAAGTTTCGCTGATCAGCCAGGATGACAAGAACCGGGAGGCAGAACGGGTGGCGGGTAAGAAGGAACGCCAGCGCAGGCTTGCCCGCGAGCGCTACGCGCGCCGGGCCGCCCGGCAGGCTGAGCGATACCACCGGACGCGCCAGTGGACGGCGATCGGCGCGGCCTGCTTCCTCGTCGTCGCGGTCGCCGGCGGCGGCATCTTCCTGTTCCGCGGGCAGGGCAAGCAGCCGCAGGTGCCGGCTGCCCTGGCCAAGTCCCACCCCCCGTCCAGTCCGCCGGCCTCCGCCGCGACGCCGAGTTCCTCGCCGGCCCAGGCTGAGCCGGCCAAGCACTGCACGTACCCGGCCGCTCCGCCGGCTTCCCGCAAGGTAGGCCGCCCGCCCGCCCGGCCGGACGACAAGGCCAGGTACAAGGCCACGATCCACACCAACCGCGGCGCCATCGTCATCAAGCTGGGCAACTCCGTGGCCACCTGCACGGTGAACTCCTTCGTCTACCTCGCGGCCAGGAAGTACTTCGACGGCACGCACTGCCATCGGCTGACCACGTCCGGCATCTTCGTGCTGCAGTGCGGGGACCCGACCGGGACCGGCGGCGGCGGGCCCGGCTACAAGTTCGGCGACGAGAACCTGGCCGGAGCGACCTACCCGGCGGGCACGGTGGCGATGGCCAACTCGGGGCCGAACACCAACGGCAGCCAGTTCTTCCTCGTCTACAAGGACAGCGCTGCGTTGCAGCCCAAATACACACCGTTCGGAACCATCGTCAGCGGACTGAATATCATCCAGAATGTGGCCAAGGCGGGCAGCGACAACGCCAACGGTCCCGGTGACGGCCATCCGAAGAAGAAGGTCGTCATCGAGAGCGTGACTATCAAGAAGACCTGACCGGCACGCGCCTGGGCCGGCCAGGTACTGAGCAGGAGGTTCGCGGTGAGCACCGCCAACGATCCATGGGGCCGGGTAGACGACGACGGCACCGTCTACGTGCGTACCGCCGATGGCGAGCGCGTAGTGGGCTCATGGCAGGCGGGCACCCCGGCTGAGGCGCTAGCCTTCTTCGAGCGCAAGTACCTGGCGCTTGAGACCGAGGTCAGCCTGCTTGAGCAGCGGATCTCCACCACGGACCTGTCCCCGGCCCAGGCCAGGTCGACCATCACGAGGCTGCTCGCGGCGGTCGCTGACGCGCACTGCGTAGGGGATCTCGACGGGCTGCGGCGCAAGCTCGATGGCATGACCGGGCTCGTCGACCATCGCCGCGAGGAGTACAAGGCCGCCCGCGAGCAGGCCCGCAGCGAAGCGCAGGACCGCAAGGAGCGCATTGTCGCCGAGGCCGAGCGCATCGCGGCGGAGGCCACCCACTGGAAGATCAGCGGTGAGCGGATGCGGCAGCTCCTGGAGGAGTGGAAGGCGGCGCCGCGGGCGGACCGGGCCGTGGAGACCGCGCTGTGGAAACGGCTGTCCGCAGCGCGGAACGCGTTCACCAAGCGCCGCAAGGCGTACTTCGCCGGTCTGGAAGATGAGCGGGAAGGCGCCAGGGTCCGCAAGGAGAAGCTGGTCAGCGAGGCCGAGGCGCTCGCAACCTCTACCGACTGGGGGCCGACGGCCACGGCATACCGTGAGCTGATGCGCTCGTGGAAGGAAGCCGGCCGGGCCGACCGCGCGGCCGAGGAAGAGCTGTGGAGCCGGTTCAAGACCGCCCAGGACAGCTTCTTCGCCGAGCGCGCGAAGATCTTCTCGGCCAAGGACGCCGAGCTTCGCGAGCACGGGACCGCAAAGGAGCAGCTGCTGGCGGAGGCCGAGAAGCTGCTGCCGGTGACCAATGCCCGGGCGGCCCGCTCCGCGCTGCGCGGCATCCAGGAACGCTGGGAGCGGATCGGCGGCGTGCCGCGCGACGCTCAGGAAAGGCTCGAAGGAGGCCTGCGCCGGATCGAGGATGCGGTCCGCAAGGCCGAGGACACGCAATGGCGGCGCTCCACCCCGGAGGCACTTTCCCGGGCGAAGGGCACCGTCGAGCAGCTCCGCTCCGCGATCAGCCAGCTTGAGGCCCAGCTGAAGCGGGCGCAGGCCCAAGGTGACGAGCAAGCCGCGCAGCGCGCCGGGGAAGCCCTGACCGCGCGGCGCGAGTGGCTGAGCGAGGCGGAGCGAACCCTGGCCGAGCTGTCCGGCTAACCCCCACCCCACCGCCGCTGCGCCTCCGCGCGCGCTGTGCGCAACCCGTTGGATGCGGCGTTCCACGGCATCGACCCGTAGAACGCCGCATCGAACGGGTTACCGGCAGCCACAGCGCGCCGGCGGGCGGCCCCCGCTAGTTCGTGACCCGGTACACGTCGTAGACGCCGTCGATCGCGCGGACCGCGCGGAGCACATGGCCGAGGTGCTTCGGGTCGCCCATCTCAACCGTGAACTTGCTGAAGGCCACCCGGTCCCTGGTCGTGGTCACCGACGCGGACAGGATGTTGACATGCTGGTCAGAGATCGCCCTGGTCACGTCGGAGAGCAGGCCGGTGCGATCAAGCGCCTCGACCTGGATCGCGACGAGGAACAGCGAGCCTTCCCTGGGTGACCAGCGGACCGTAACGACGCGCTCGGACTGCGAGCCGAGCAGGTGCCCGAGGTTGACGCAGTCGGCCCGGTGCACGGAGACGCCGTGACCGCGCGTGACGAACCCGGTGATCTCGTCGCCGGGCACCGGCGTGCAGCACTTGGACAGGCGGGCCCATACGTCGGCGGCACCCTCCACGACCACGCCGGAGTCGCCGGCCGGCGGCGGCTTGGGCGGCCGGGTCGGCAGCGCGGTCTCGGCCAGGTCCTCTTGCGCGCCGGCGATCCCGCCGGCCGACCTGACCAGCTTGCCCACCACCGACTGGGCGCTGACATGGCCTTCGCCAACGGCTGCGTACAGCGCGGAAAGGTCGGTGTAGCGCAGCTCGCGGGCGATGGCGAGCAGCGCGTCGCCGGTCGCCAGCCGCTGCAGCGGCAGCCCCTGCTTGCGCATGGTCCGGGCGATGGCGGCCTTGCCGGTTTCGGCGGCCGCCTCCCTGCGCTCCTTGGAGAACCAGTGCCGGATCTTGTTCCGCGCCCTGGCGCTCTTGACGAAGCCAAGCCAGTCCCTGCTCGGCCCGGCGTCCAGCGCCTTGGAGGTGAAGATCTCCACGGTGTCGCCGTTGTTGAGCGCGCTCTCCAGCGCCACCAGGCGGCCGTTGACCCTGGCCCCGATCGTGCGGTGGCCCACCTCGGTGTGGATCGCGTAGGCGAAGTCCACCGGCGTGGCGCCCTGCGGCAGCGCGATGACCTGCCCCCGCGGGGTGAACACGTAGACCTCGGCCGCGCCCAGGTCGAACCGGAGCGACTCAAGGAACTCGGCCGGGTCGGCCGTCTCCCGCTGCCAGTCGACCAGCTGGCGCAGCCAGGGCAGGTCCGAGTCACGGTTGCCGAGCACCGTCTCTTCCTTGTACTTCCAGTGCGCGGCGACACCGTACTCCGCCCGCCGGTGCATGCCCCAGGTCCGGATCTGCAGCTCGACCGGGTTGCCCTCCGGGCCGATCACCGTCGTGTGCAGCGACTGGTACATGTTGAACTTCGGCATCGCGATGTAGTCCTTGAACCGCCCGGGGACCGGATTCCACCGGGCATGCACCGTGCCGAGCACCGCGTAACAGTCACGCAGCGAGTCGACCAGGACGCGGATGCCGACCAGGTCGTAGATGTCGTCGAAGCCGACATTCCTGGCGATCATCTTCTGGTAGACGGAGTAGTAGTGCTTCGGCCGCCCGGTTACCCGTGCCTTGATCTTCGCCTCGCGCAGGTCCGCCGATACGTCCTCGACGACCTCCTGCAGGAACACGTCGCGCCGCGGCGCGCGCTCGGAGACCAGCCGGGCGATCTCGTCGTAGCGCTTCGGGAACATCGTGGCGAACGCCAGGTCCTCAAGCTCCCACTTGACGGTGTTCATGCCGAGCCGGTGCGCGAGCGGCGCGAAGATCTCCAGCACCTCGCGCGACTTCTGCTCCTGCTTCGGCCTGGGCAGGTAGCGCAGCGTCCGCATGTTGTGCAGCCGGTCCGCCAGCTTGATGACAAGGACCCTGATGTCGCGGGACATCGCGACCACCATCTTGCGCACCGTCTCCGCCTGAGCGGCATCGCCGTACTTGACCTTGTCCAGCTTGGTCACGCCGTCGACCAGTTCGGCGATCTCGTCACCGAACTCACGATGCAGCTCGGCGAGGGTGTACGGGGTGTCCTCGATGGTGTCGTGCAGCAGCGCGGCGCAGAGCGTCTCGGTATTCATGCCGAGCTCGGCGAGGATCGTGGCAACCGCGAGCGGATGGGTGATGTACGGGTCGCCGCTCTTGCGCAGCTGGCCGGAATGCTGCCCCGCGGCAATCTCGTACGCGTGCTCAACGAGCCGCACGTCGGCCTTCGGGTGCGTCGCCCTGACGGTCTTGATCAGCGGCTCGAGCACCGGGTTGATGCCACCGCGTGGTGCCCCGAGCCTGGCCAGCCGGCGCCGGACGCCCGCGGTCCCGACAGCACCGTTCGATGGCTGCGCACCAGCCGGGGGCGACGAGGCGGCGCGGCGCGGCGTGCGCGGCTGGGCGGGGCCGGGCATTGCCGGGCGGCGCGCCACCGTGGGCGGCGCATCCTCGCCCGCGCCGGCCACGGCGCCCTCCGGTGTCACCCCGCCCTGCACCGATGGCAGTTCCGGCATGTCCTTGTGCTGCTCGGGCTGCCCTTCGGCGGCCTGGGTGACCCCGGTTCCGGCCGGGCCGGCCGTTACCACGTCACCGGCCACTTACGCTCCTCACGTCCGTCAAGGCACCCAGTCTATCGGCGGGCCGATTCGGAAAGTGCCCGGCTCCGCGCAAAGCGTCACGCGACGAGCAGTGATCGCACCTCCAGGCCAGGCAGCCGGGCGCGGCCGCTCAGGAATCCGAGCTCCAGCATCACCGCCACCGCGGTCACCTCCGCGCCGCTGCGCCTGATCAGGTCCACGGCCGCGCTGGCGGTGCCGCCGGTGGCGAGCACGTCGTCGACGATGAGGACCTGATCGCCAGGCGCGAAGGCATCCTCGTGCACCTCCAGCGTGGCGGTGCCGTACTCAAGCTGGTAGGTCTGGGCGCGGCTGGGGGCGGGCAGCTTCCCCTCCTTGCGCACCGGGACGAAGCCGGCCTCGAGCCGGAGCGCGACCGGCGCCGCCAGGATGAACCCGCGTGCCTCGATCCCGGCTACCTTGTCGATCCGGCCGTGCCCGGCGGCGAGCGCGCCGACCACCACAGCCAGCGCGGGGCCGTCGGCGAGCAGCGGGGTGATGTCCTTGAACACGATGCCGGGCCTGGGATAGTCCCGGATATCGCGGACCATCGAAGAGATCAGGTCGGCGACCCCGGCACCAGCGAGCGCCTCCTGCCCGACGCACACGAGCTAGCGCCGCTTCTTCTTGCCGCTTGGCCGCCGCTTGGCGGCGCTGCTGCGGCGGGGCTGCTGGCGCGGGCCTGGCCTGGCACCTGGCCCCCGCGGCGCGGAGCTGGCGGCCGGCCGGCCCGCCGGCACCCGCTCGTCAGGCCGCGGTGACGCCAGGCCTGCCTCGGTGTCCTGCTCCCCCTCATCGGCCGTAGCCGGGTCAGCGGCGCTGTCCGGGTCAGCCGCCGGGGCGGCCTCGACCCTCCCGCCGCGGCCAGCCGCGGTCTTCTCTGCCTTTGCCTTAGCCCGCAGCGCAGCGCGGCCGCCGGCCGCGCGGAGCGCGACCCGCTTCGCAAGCGCCCGGTACTGCGGCTCACGCTCTTTCAGGTCCGCCAGGGCCGGCGTGGCGATGAATATCGAGGAATAGGTACCGGACAGCATGCCGACGAACAGCACCAGCGCCAGGTCCTTGAGCTCGCCTGCCCCGAGTAGCCCGACACCAACCACGAGGATCGCGGCCACCGGCAGCAGCGCGATCAGCGAGGTGTTGATGGACCGTACCAGGGTCTGGTTCAGGGCCAGATTCGCCGCCTGGCTGTAAGTGCTCCGGGCCGTGCCGAGCAGCCCGGCGGTGTTCTCCCTGACCTTGTCGAAGACGACCACGGTGTCGTAGAGCGAGTAACCGAGGATGGTGAGCAGGCCGATCACCGTCGCCGGGCTCACCTGGAAGCCAGTCAGTGCGTAGACGCCGATCGTGATCACGATGTCGTGCGCCAGGGCAATCAGGGCGGCGCTGGCCATCTTCCACTCGAAGGCGATCGACAGGTAGATCACGATGGCGATGAGGAAGGCGATCAGCGCCTTCAGTGCCTTCTGCGAGATCTGCGAGCCCCAGCTCGGTCCGACGAAGCTCGTGCTGACGGCATTGGGTGACGACAGATGGAAGTCGCCGGCAATCGCGTCCTGGATCTTGGTCTGCTCGGCGAACGTCAGCTTCGCGGTCTGCACCTCCCAGCTGGCGCTGCTGCCAAGGCCGACCTTCTGGACGATCGCGTCGCGGCCGCCGCCCGCCGCCTGCACGGCCTGGCTGACCTGGACGGCTGACGCCGCGGGCGCGCTGAACCTGAAAACCGAGCCGCCCTTGAACTCGACGCTGTAGTCCAGCCCGCGGACGAACAGCGCGACGATGCTGACCACCAGGATCAGCCCGGAGATCGAATACCAGAGACGTTTCCTCGCGACGAACTCGACCGACACCTCACCGCGGTACAGCCGGCCGCCGATGTTGCCGAGCCGCGACATCACGCCTCCTTCGGGCTGGTCCGGGCTTGCGGGCGCGCGGTGGCGCTGGCCGCCCCGCCCGCGGCCGGCCTGGCAGTGACCCGCCTGGTGCCCCGCCACGGCGCTCGCGCGCCGAGCCTGGCCGGGTCGAGGCCGGACAGCCGGTGCCCGTCACCGAAGAACCTGGTCCTGGCCAGCAGGGTGACCATCGGCTTGGTGAACAGGAACACCACGATGACGTCGATCACCGTGGTCAGGCCGAGCGTGAAGGCGAAGCCCTTGACGTCGCCGATCGCGAAGTACCACAGCAGCGAGGCGGCGAGGAACGACACGGTGTCCGAGACCAGGATGGTGCGCCGGGCCCGCTGCCAGCCGCGTTCCACCGCGGCCCGCAGCGACCGGCCGTCTCTGACCTCATCGCGGAGCCGTTCGAAGAACACCACGAACGAGTCGGCGGTGATGCCGATCGCCACGATCAGGCCGGCCACGCCGGCCAGCGAGAGCGAGAAGCCCTGGTACTTGCTGAGCATGACCACGGCCAGGAACGAAAGCAGCGCGGCGGTGAGGAGGCTGGAGACCGACACGATGCCCAGGCCGCGGTAGTAGAGGAAGGAGTAGAGCACGACGAGGATCAGGCCGACCCCGGCTGCGATCAGGCCCGCCCTGAGCTGAGCCGAGCCGAGCTGCGGGGATACCGATTCGACTGACTGCTTGGTGAAGGTCAGCGGCAGATGGCCGTAGCTCAGCACATTGGCCAGGCTGGTGGCCTGCTGCTGGGTGAAACTGCCGGTGATCTGGGCCTGGCCGCCGGGGATCGCGCCCTGGTTGATCAGGGGATTCGAGACGATCTTGCCGTCGAGCACGATCGCCAGCGAGTCGAGCACCTGATCGGCCGGGTTGCTGGCGCTCCCGGCGCCATACGCGCTGAACATCGAGCTGGTAATGGCGCCGAACGCGTTGGTCCCCGCGCCGTCGAAGGCGAGGTTGACCTGCCAGCTGCCGTTGGTGGTGCTCAGCGTCGCGGTGGCGCCGGTCACCATCGTGCCGAGCACGGTCGACTTGGCCAGCACGACCTTGTTGCCGTTGGCATCGCAGGCCACGGTCTGGCTGTTCGGGTTGTCCCACCTGGTGGGGTCGTTGCCGTAGATCTTCTTCTGCCAGTTGGGGTCGGCGCAGTTCAGCTTGTCGAACAGCGCCTTCGCCGGCGCGCTGACCAGCGCGGCGTTCCCCTGGCCGTCAGCGGTAGTGGAAAGCCTGGCGCCGGGCGGGCTGGCACTGGCGGTTGGGCTGGGCGAGGCGGATGATGACGGGCTGGCCGAGGGACTTGGGGACGCGCTGGCGCCCGTCGCGGACGCCGATGAACTCAGCTTGGGCTTGGCGGGTAGCCGCCGGGACCGGGCGGTCAGGCTCTGGCCGCCGGAGCCTGCTCCCGCTGGGCCGAGCGCCGCGCCCGACGTGCTGGGCGACGGGCTGGCCGTTGCCGACGTGCTGGGCGACGGGCTGGCCGTTGCCGACGTGCTGGGCGAGGCGGACGGGGTCGGCGTAGGCACCGGCGCCGCCGTGCTGTAGTTCGGCGCGGCGAGCAGTTCCTCACGGAACCGCAGCTGCGCCGTGGTTCCGACCAGCTTGACCACCTGCTGGGATCCCTTGCCCGGCACCGCCACCGTGATGATGTCGCTGCCCTGCTGCTGGACCACCGCACCGGTGAAGCCGGCCCCGTTGACCCGGGCCTCCATGATCGAGATGGCCGTCGCCATGTTGGCGGACGACGGCTGAGCGTGATTCGAGGTGACCGCCTTCAGCGTCACGGTGGTGCCGCTGGAGAGGTCGAGGCCGAGCTGCACATGGAAGTCGCGGTGCCAGCTGCCGGGATGGAACGCGTCCTTGCCGACGATCGACACCAGCATGATGACGATCAGCGCGAGTAGCGCCGCGAGGGCGCGCCCCGGCCTGGATCTGGGACTGCTTGGGGGAGCCACTTCTCGGCTGTCCTTTGATCGATCGGGCCAGTGCGGGCGCTACGGATTCTTGTCCGTTGAGTCCCAGTCGTCCGCTGGCTTGTCCCCGAAGTCCGGCCCCGGCCCCGGCGCGGCATCTTCGGGGCTGTCGTCGGAAAGGATGTCCATGACGGCGCGGCGCAGGATGCGGATCTCGACGCCGGGCGCAATCTCGATCTCAACATCGGTGTCCCCGACGGACGTGATGGTGCCGTAGATGCCCGCGGTGGTCCGGACCCGCTGGCCGGGCCTGACCTCACGCTGCATCTGGGTCGACCGGCGCTGCCTGTTGCGCTGCGGTCTGATGATCAGGAAGTAGAAGAGGCCGAACAGCACCACGATCACGAGGATGGGCGTGAACGAGGTCGCCGACTTGCCCGTGGTAGCCGCGATATGCATGATCCCCATCGCCGGGGCTTCCTTCCGTTGATTGCCACAGCGGTCGCTGACCAGCCCTGGCCGGTGACCGGCTTGGCCGGCACCCCGCGCCAGGCGGCTGTCGTTGACCAACTGCCGCAGTGTAGCGGCGCGCTGGCGACGCACCAACAGGCTACGGGCTCAGGCGAGTGATCGTGACAAGCCCGCAACCAGGCGTAGCCTCTGCGTGCGGCCGTGGCGGGACGCAGCCGGCCGGGGCGAGCCGGGAGCCGCGAGCCGGGAGCCGCGTGCCGGTCAGCCGAACAGGGTGGCCGTGCCCGGCTGGCCCGTGCTGCCGGGCTCTGGCGCGGTGAGGCCAAGGTACTCCCAGGCGGCCGGCGTCGCTATCCTGCCGCGCGGCGTCCTGATGATCAGGCCCTCCCTGACCAGGAACGGCTCAGCGACCACTTCAACGGTCTCCGCCTCCTCGCCGACCGCCACGGCGAGCGTGGATAGCCCGACCGGGCCGCCGCCGAACCTGCGGACGAGCGCCGCAAGCACGGCCCGGTCGAGCCGGTCAAGGCCGTTGTCGTCCACCTCGTACAGCTCCAGCGCGGCCCTGGCGACCTGCCGGGTCACGACGCCGTCGGCGCGGACCTCGGCGAAGTCCCGTACCCGGCGCAGCAGCCGGTTGGCGATCCGCGGCGTGCCGCGGGAGCGGCCGGCGATCTCGTCCGCGCCGTCATCGCGCAACGTCACCCCGAGCAGGCCCGCTGACCTGCGCACGATCACGCCAAGCTCGTCGGGTTCGTAGAAATCCAGATAGGCGGTAAAACCGAAGCGGTCCCGCAGCGGCGCCGGCAGCAGCCCGGCCCGCGTGGTCGCCCCGACCAGGGTGAATGGCGCGATCTCCAGCGGGATCGCGGTCGCCCCCGGGCCCTTGCCGATGACCACGTCCACCCGGAAATCCTCCATGGCGAGGTAGAGCATCTCCTCGGCCGGCCTGGCGACCCGGTGGATCTCGTCGATGAACATCACCTCGCCGTCGCTCAGCGTGGACAGCACGGAGGCGAGATCGCCGGCCCGCTCGATGGCCGGGCCGCTGGTGATCCGCAGCGGCGTGCCGAGCTCGGCCGCGATGATCATGGCCATGGTCGTCTTGCCCAGGCCAGGCGGGCCGGACAGCAGCACGTGATCGGGCACCCTGCCGCGCCGCAGCGCGCCCTCAAGCACCAGCGAGAGCTGCTCGCGCACCCGTCCCTGGCCGACGAAGTCGGCCAGCCGCTTCGGCCGCAGGGCACCCTCGATCAGCCGGTCGTCGGCGTCGGCCAGCGGCGAGACCACCCGGTCCTCGGCGGCCGGGCCGCCGGGGCCGACAGCTCCGGGACTACCGGGCGCTGCCGTGCCCGCAGGATCTTCCGTGCCCGCCGGGCTTCCGGTGCCGGCCGGGCTCTCGCCGCCCGCCGCCGTTGCAGCGCCGGTCCTGGCCCGCCCGCCGCCGGGGCCGATCACTAGGGCACCATCCTTATTGCGGGCACCGCTACGGTGCTCGTTGTTGGGACTCGGCGGGAGCCGGGGTGACGGTCTGTGGCGGTCATGCCCGCCCCAGCACCCGGAGCGCCGCGCGCAGCGCGGCCGCCACGTCAACCTCCTGGCCGCCGCCGCCGGCCGCCGCCGCCGCGCCGCCGCTCCCCGCGCCGCCGTTCCCGGCACCGCCGTCCACCGCGCCGTCACTCGCCGGGCCGGCCAGCAGTTCCGGCTCGACGGCGGCGATGGCCAGATCGGCGTCCCTCGGCTGCCAGCCCAGGTTCACCAGGCCGGCCCGCACCTGGTCCCGCCACGATGCCGCCCGCGCGGCAGGCGGCCCGCCGCCCGCGTTATCGCCCGATCGAAGCTCGCCTGGCGAGCCCAGCCGGCCGGCCAGTTCCAGCACAATTCGCTGCGCGCCCTTCCGGCCGATGCCAGGGACCGTCGTCAGGGCCGCCAGGTCCTCGGCCGCCACCGCCCGCCGGAGCGCGTCCGGGCTGAACACCGCGAGCATGGCCAGCGCCAGCCTGGGCCCCACCCCGCTCGCTGTCTGCAGCAGCTCGAAGGTGTTCCGCTCATCCTCGCCGGCGAAGCCGTAAAGCGTCAGCGCATCCTCCCTGACCACCAGCGAGGTCGCCACCCTGGCCCGTGCGCCGGTGCGCAGCCCGGCGAGAGTGCCCGGCGTGCACTGCACGAGCAGCCCGACGCCGCCGACGTCGATGACCGCGCCGTCGGGTGCGACCGAGCTGACCTTCCCGTCCAGGTGGGCGATCATCGCGTGCCCCCGGGCACTGCCGATGCCCGCGCTGGCGCCGGCCGCGGCGCGGCAGGCGGCCGGGCGAGCGGGGCGGCGGCCCCGGCCGCCGCGAGGCGGCGCTGCGCGCCGCCGCGCCACAGGTGGCAGATCGCCAGGGCGAGCGCATCGGCCGAGTCGGCCGGGCGCGGCGGGCTTGCCATCCTGAGCAGCCGCGTCACCATCTCCGTCACCTGCTCCTTCCCGGCCCGGCCGTTGCCGGTCACCGCCGCCTTGACCTCACTCGGGGTGTGCAGCGCGACGGGCAGCCCGCGGCGCGCTGCGCACACGATGGCGACGGCACCGGCCTGCGCCGTGCCCATCACCGTCCGGACGTTGTGCTGGCTGAATACCCGTTCGACGGCGACCGCGTCCGGCCGGTGCTCGGTC
The DNA here is from genome assembly GCA_035299845.1 of Streptosporangiaceae bacterium. Taxonomy (GTDB): domain Bacteria; phylum Actinomycetota; class Actinomycetes; order Streptosporangiales; family Streptosporangiaceae; genus Palsa-506. Next base: position 1,424 of record DATGVY010000689.1, on the reverse strand, counting down.
AGCCAGCGGTCAATCTCAGCCTCCAGCGCCAGCAGCCGGCGCGCGATGTCGTCGCCGGGCGGGGTGCGGATCACGTCGGTGCCGACCAGCGTCAGTGTCCGGCCGGGCACTCCGTCGATGACGCCGAGACCGCACCGGGTTAGGCCAGGATCGACGCCGAGCACTCGCATCCGCTCACCATCCCGGTCGCCGACGAACACATGTTCGGTCGCTACGACCCTACCGGCCGCCGTAGCCCGGCGCCGCGACGTGCCCCGGCGTGTCGCCAGCCGGGCCCGGGGCGATGAGGCCAGCGGGGGGGCGACGAGGCCGGAGGACGGGCAAGAGGGGCCATCGGGGGACGAGGCCGGAGGAGGGGACGCCAGGGCCGGCTGGGAGGGCTCAGGAGCAGCGGCTCAGGACTGGCGGGCTCAGGAGCAGCGGCTCAAGACTGGCGGCTCAAGACTGGCAGCTCAAGACTGGCAGCTCAAGACTGGCAGCTCAGAAGTGGTCGAGCATGAAGGCAGTTCCGGCGAACGCGCTGTCCAGGGCCGCGTCCCCGGCCGCGCCTCCCCCGGCGGCGAGGCCGGCCAGCCGGAGCGTGGCGACCGGAGTCCCCGCATACAACGCGGCGAAACCGCGCGCCCCGAGGATGAGCGGCGCTGCTTGCGGCAGTTGCGCGGCACCGTCCGTTCCGTGCCTGAGAAGAGCGCCCTTGCCGCCGCTGACCGCCAGCTTCCACAGCCCGGAGTTCGCCGGGCGCAGCTCGTCGTCGAGCCGCAGCGCCACGGCCACCTCGGCCGATGCGGGGAACCCGCGCCCGGCGATGGCCGCCTCGGCGTCGACCACCCGCAGCATCCACTGATACTGCCTGCTCAGGCTTACCTCCGGCTCCCTGGTGAGCCAGCTGACCGGATCGTCCGGTCCGCAGAAGGCGCGGATCGTGCCGGCCATCGAGTCGTGCGAGGCGACGACGGACCAGAGCGCGCGGGCGGTCGGCGCTGACCCGGCCACCGCGCAGCACACCACGATCTCGCTATGGCCGCCGGACCAGGTGTAAGCGAGGAACCCGTCATCGGCGAGGTAACAGAACAGGTCCTGGTCGTCGAGCAGCTGCCGGGAGACGACAGGATCGAAGGTAACGGGCCCGCAGTCGCGGGCCAGCTCGTGCACCCGGCCGACGACGGCCTCGATCTCGGCGGCGTCGTCCGGGCCCGCCCGGCGCAGGCCAGGCGGGCCTTCCGCCCGGCCCCCCGCCGCTGAGTGATCGGCCGCTGAGTGATCGGCCGCTGAGTGATCCGCCGTGGAGCGATCCGGCGGCGCGAGGGCACGCAGCGACCTGGCCGGCATCGACACCTGGTACAAGCCGCCCGCGGCCTCGTAGCCGAGCGAGCGGTAGATCGTCATGGTGGACGGGTACAGCACCGACAGCGGGTAGCCTCTGG
>DATGVY010000688.1:0-1688 GCA_035299845.1 Streptosporangiaceae bacterium | reverse complement strand
CTGCTGGAGGTCGCGGCGGTCGAACAGCAGCTCCTCGTGGCGGGTGCTCGACTGCTCGACGTCGATCGCGGGATAGATGCGCCGGTCGGCGACGCGCCGGTCGAGGCGCAGCTCCATGTTGCCGGTGCCCTTGAACTCCTCGAAGATGACCTCGTCCGCGCGGGAACCGGTCTCGATCAGGGCCGTGGCCAGGATCGTGATCGAGCCGCCATGCTCGATGTTGCGGGCCGCCCCGAAGAACCGCTTCGGCGGGTACAGCGCCGTCGAGTCGACGCCGCCGGACATGATCCGGCCGCTCGCGGGCGCGGACAGGTTGTAGGCCCGGCCGAGCCGGGTGATCGAGTCGAGCAGCACGACCACATCGTGGCCCATCTCGGCCAGCCGCTTGGCGCGCTCGATGGCGAGCTCGGCAACGGTGGTGTGATCCTCGGCCGGCCGGTCGAAGGTCGAGTAGATGACCTCGCCCTTGACCGAGCGCTGCATGTCGGTGACTTCCTCGGGCCGCTCGTCCACCAGGACGACCATGAGGTGGCACTCCGGGTTGTTCTTGGTGATCGCGTTCGCGATGGCCTGCATGATCATCGTCTTGCCCGCCTTGGACGGCGACACGATCAGGCCGCGCTGACCCTTGCCGATCGGGGCGATGAGGTCAATGATCCGCGTGGTCATGATGGCCGGATCGGTCTCCAGCCGCAGCCGTTCCTGCGGGTACAACGGGACGAGCTTGGCGAACTCGGGCCGCAGCTTGGACTGTTCCGGATCCAGGCCGTTGATCTTGTCAAGCCGGACCAGCGCGTTGAACTTCTCCCTGCGCTCACCTTCCTTGGGCTGCCGGACGGCGCCCTCGATGACATCCCCCTTGCGCAGGCCGTACTTGCGCACCTGGGACAGGGAGACGTAGACGTCATTGGATCCGGGCAGGTAGCCGGTCGTGCGGACGAACGCGTAATTGTCCAGCACGTCCAGGATTCCGGCGATCGGGATGAGCACGTCATCTTCGGCGATCACCGGCTCGGCATCGCCGCCCCGCTCGCGACGCCGGTTACTGTTGCTGCCGCTGTTGCGGTTGCGGAACCGGTCCCGGTTCCGCCTGCCGCCCGCGCCGTCGCGGTCATCATCGCGGCCGCCCTGATTGTCGCGGCCACCCTGGCCCTGGTTGTCCCGGGCGCCCTGGTCCCGGCCACTCTGCTGATCGCGGCCACCCTGGCTGTCCCGGCCCTGGTCACGGTGCTGATCCGAGCTGTCGCCCGCCGAGCGGGCCTGCTCGTCGCGCCTGCCGTTGCCGCGCCGACGCCGCTCACCGCGCTGGCCATCACCGCCCTGCTGGTCCCCGCCGCGCTGGTCCGGGCCGCGCTGGCCGCCTTGGCCGCCGTCGCCCTGGCTGGCCTGACCCGCGTCGTGCGGCGCGCGGTCGGCAGCCGGCTGAGCCGCGCCCGCCGGACCGGCACCGGCCACCTGGCCGCCACCGGCCGGCTGGTGGTCGTCCGCCGTCGGGGGCCCGCCGACCGCGGGGTAGCTCACCCGCACCGGTGGCTGCTCCGCGCCGATTCCGCCTGCGCCCGCCGTACCTCCAGGGCCACCCGCATAGGTACCGCCCAGTCCGGGCTGTGTCGATGTCTGTCGTTCCATGGCGTCCTGCTCAGGCTGGCGGGGTGCGCCGGCTCCCGCGGGCGCGCTCCGCTGGAATG
>DATGVY010000687.1:0-8876 GCA_035299845.1 Streptosporangiaceae bacterium | reverse complement strand
CACGGGAGCACTGGTCACGGAGGCACTGGTCACGGGAGCACTGGTCACGGAGGCACTGGGCAGGGGTGCAGTATGCATGGCGGCATGCATGGCGGCGCAACGGACGGGGGTCCGATTCGCCATGCGCGGTCACCTGCCATGACTCGTGCCTGATGGTGATACACCGGCAAGGATCCAGTGACGCTGTCAGCGACACCGGGCCGCAAGTGGGTGCTCGGGATGGGCAACCAACATATCGGTGCAGTCAAGGTATTGCACTAGTGGGCCCCTGTACAGGGCCCTTTACGAAGTCCCTTCGGGCAGAATAGCGGGTCTCTGGTCATCACGCCGCAGTTCCGGCCAGAACGCCCAAGTTGCAATCGTTTGCCAGCTTGCGCGCATCAAGCCGGGCACCGCGCGGCGCACAACTGTCCAAAAGCCGGCACAAACTGCGATTCACGCAATTGCGAAGCGGACATGCCGAATCTCATCAAACGAAGACCGCAGGGACTGGTGCACTCAGCGCGACAGCAGGGGCGCATGACGTTAACGAGGCTGGTGGCAAGCGCTGCGGAAAGCCTGCAGCGCGGCCGGCGGCGGCGGCGGGCGCGGCGCAGACCGGTGCCGGCGATCCCCGCGACCTTCGCCGGGCCCGACCTGGCGGTGGCGAGTCCGGCCGCCGCTGGCGTTCATGCCGTTCCTGGGGTATTCCTGGACCGCCAATTCCGCTGGCCGGGAATTCTTATCCGGTAATTCATGCAGCACGACGGGGAACGCGTGCGGGGCTGGTCATCGCTTTCTTGCATTGCCCGTGCCAACAGTTACCTGCAGGTATCCGCCGCCCGGTCAAGCTCCGCAGCAAGCCCCGGCGGGACGCGGGCCGTCAGCTCAGTGCCGTTCTGGCCATGACTCACGGTCATCACCTCGCCCTCCTGGTGCGCCCGCGAGATCAGGTCACCGCGGTCGTAGGGCACCAGCACCGTGATCTCCTTGTCCCGCCGCGGCAGCTGCAAGTCCAGCTCGTCGAGCAGGGCGGTCAGCCCGTCGCCGGTCCGGGCCGATACCAGCACGGCATTGCGCTCGCGGCGCAGCAGCCCTTCCGCGGCGATCGGATCGGCCGCGTCGGACTTGTTCACCACGACGAGTTCGGGGACCTTGCCCGCGCCGATCTGGCCGAGCACCTCGCGCACGGCGGCGATCTGCGCCAGCGGGTCGGCGTCGGAGCCGTCGACCACGTGCAGGATCAGGTCGGCCTCGGCGACCTCCTCCAGCGTCGAGCGGAAGGCCTCGACCAGCTGGTGCGGCAGATGGCGGACGAATCCGACGGTGTCGGTCAGCGTGAAGGCCCGGCCGGCCGGGGTCCTGGCCCGGCGGACAGCCGGGTCCAGGGTGGCGAACAGCGAGTCGTCGACCAGCACGTCGGCGCCGGTCAGCCGATTCAGCAGGCTGGACTTCCCGGCGTTGGTGTACCCAGCGATCGCGACAGACGGTACCGCGCGCCGCCGCCGCTGACCGCGCTGCACTTCCCGGCCTACCGACATTCCGGCCAGCTCGTGCTTCAGCTTGGCGATCCGCGCCCGGATCCGGCGGCGGTCGGTCTCGATCTTCGTCTCGCCGGGGCCGCGGGTCCCGATGCCGCCGCCGCCGGCGACCCGGCCGCCGGCCTGCCGCGACAGCGACTCGCCCCAGCCGCGGAGCCGGGGCAGCAGGTACTGCAGCTGGGCCAGCTCCACCTGCGCCTTGCCCTCCTTGCTCCGGGCATGCTGGGCGAAGATGTCCAGGATCAGGGCCGTGCGGTCGACGACCTTGACCTTCACGATGCCCTCAAGCTTGCGGAGCTGGCCAGGGGTGAGCTCGCCATCGCAGATCACGGTGTCCGCGCCGGAGGACGCGACGATCCCGGCCAGCTCTGCTGCCTTGCCGGCGCCGACATAGGTTGCCGCGTCAGGCCGGCCGCGCCGCTGGATCAGGCCTTCCAGCACCTCCGACCCGGCGGTCTCGGCCAGCAGCGACAGCTCCCGCAGCGAGTTCTCCGCGGTCATCAGGGAGCCGTCCGCCCAGACGCCCATCAGCACGACGCGTTCCAGCCGCAGCTCGCGATACTCGACCTCGCTGATGTCCTCGAGCTCGGTCGACAGGCCGGCCACCCGGCGCAGCGCATACCGCTCGGCCACGTCCAGGCGGCCAGCTTCCGGCTCGCCGGGGACTGCCGGGCGGTCAGGAAGATCATCGAATACTGCAGTCATCCGCCATCCAAGGTCGGCATACCCGCAGGCTGCCGCGATCGAAGGTCAGCCGCCGCCCGCCATGGCGGCGGGCGATGTGCTGATGGTGCCACGCTTCGCCGTGACACTCATCTCAATAACGCCGCAGCCCGCCTGCTTGTGCCCAGCCGGCCCGCGCCTGCCGCAACCTCACCCGGTTTGCCTGGCCACGCGGCGGGCCTCGCCGCGCTGCCCGGACCGGGCCAGCCCGGCCTCCTTTGACCACTCTCGACGCCGGCCGTTAGCGTCGGGGTGATCGGGCCAGCCGGGGCTGGCCATCACCGACGACCGCCGGAACGACCGCTGCACGACGCCACTCATCAGCGGGAGAGCCGGCGCGTGAGGAGCGCGGGAATGCCAGGAGTCGACGGCATCGAGATCACCGGCCCGGCCGGCGACCGCTACGACGAGATCCTCACCCCCGGTGCGCTGGCGCTGATCGCCAGGCTGCAGCGGGAACTCGGCCCGCGGAGGGCCGAGCTGCTGGCCGCCCGGGCCCGCCGCCAGGATGACCTCTCAGCAGGCGGCACGCTCGACTTCCTGGCCGAGACTCGCGGTATCAGGGAGGACCTGTCCTGGCGGGTCGCGCCGCCCGCCCCTGGGCTGGTGGACCGCCGGGTGGAGATCACCGGCCCCACCGACAGGAAGATGACGATCAACGCGCTCAACTCGGGCGCCAGGGTCTGGCTGGCTGACTTCGAGGACGCGAACACGCCGTTGTGGCACAACATGATCACCGGCCAGCTCAACCTGAAGGACGCGCTGGACAGGAAGATCGACTTCACCAGCGACGAGGGCAAGTCCTATCAGCTGAGACCGGACGCGGAGCTGGCCACGATCGTCGTCCGGCCGCGCGGCTGGCACCTGGACGAGAAGCACCTCCGCATCGACGGCGGACGGGCCTCCGGCAGCCTTTTCGACTTCGCGCTGTACTTCTTCCACTGCGCGCAGCGCCAGCTGGACAAGGGCAAGGGCCCGTACTTCTACCTGGCCAAGCTGGAGAGCCACGCCGAGGCCCGGCTGTGGAATGACGCCTTCAACATCGCCCAGGACGAGCTCGGCATCCCGCGCGGCACCATCCGGGCCACGGTCCTGATCGAGACAATCCCGGCCGCGTTCGAGATGCAGGAGATCCTCTACGAGCTGCGCGAGCACAGTTCCGGCCTGAACGCCGGCCGCTGGGACTACCTGTTCAGCATCATCAAGAAATTCCGGACACGGGGCCGCGACTTCGTGCTGCCAGAGCGCAATGCAGTCACCATGACGGCCCCGTTCATGCGTGCCTACACGGAACTGCTGGTGAGTACCTGCCACGGCCGGGGGGCACACGCCATGGGGGGCATGGCGGCCTTCATCCCCAGCAGGCGTGATGCCGAGGTGAACGCCACCGCGCTGGCCAAGGTCCGGGACGACAAGACCCGCGAGTCCAGGGACGGCTTCGACGGCTCCTGGGTCGCCCACCCCGACCTGGTGCCGATTTGCCGAGAGGTATTCGACGGCGTGCTCGGCGACCAGTCGAACCAGCTTGGCAAGCTGCGCGAGGACGTCAGCGTCACCGCGGACGACCTGCTGTCCATCGCCAAGACACCGGGCGGCATCACCGAGGCCGGGCTGCGGAACAACATCAGCGTCGGGCTGCAGTACCTGGCCAACTGGCTGGCCGGCAACGGCGCGGTGGCGATCTTCAACCTGATGGAGGACGCCGCGACCGCGGAGATCTCGCGCTCCCAGGTCTGGCAGTGGCTGCACAACGACGTCAGCCTGGCCGAGGGCCCGGTCATCACCAGGGACCTGGTGGAGCGGCTGATCGGCGAGGAGCTTGCCGCCATCAGGGAGCAGTACGGCGACGCCTTCGACCCGGCCGGTTTCGAGGCGGCGACCGCCCTGTTCACCGAGGTGGCACTCGCCGACGACTACGTGGAGTTCTTGACGATCCCCGCCTACGAGCGCATGCCCTGAGCCCGGTGCCGCCGCGCTTCGCGGCACCGCCGCGTCTCCCGGCGCCTCCGCCGTTCCATGATCGGAGGGGTTTTTCTCAGTCACTACGACTGAAAAAAACCCCTCCGATCATGGAAAACCCCGCGGATGCGGGGCACGCTGGGGAGCGAGGGCCGGATTGACGGGAGGCGAGGCCTTGCTGACGACGCTGATCGAGCGGATGACCGCGATCTGCGGCCCGGACGGCGTCGTCACCGACCCGCTGGCGCTGCGCACCTACGAATGCGACGGACTCACATCGCACCGGTGCAGCCCCGGCCTCGTCGTGCTGCCGCAGACCGCCGGCCAGGTCGCGGAGATCGTCACCGAATGCGCACGGGCCGGGATCCCGTTCGTCGCGCGCGGCTCGGGTACCGGCCTGTCCGGCGGCGCGCTGCCCAGCACCGACGGCGTGCTGATCGTCACGTCCAGGATGCGGAAGATCATCTTGATCGACCCGGCCAGCCGGCGGGCCATCGTGGAGCCGGGAGTCACCAACCTGGCGGTGAGCAAGGCCGCCGGGCCGTACGGCTACTTCTACGCGCCCGACCCGTCCAGCCAGGTCATCTGCTCGGTCGGCGGCAACGTAGCGGAGAACTCGGGCGGTGCGCACTGCCTCAAGCACGGGTTCACCGTGCACCACGTCACCGGCCTGCAGATCGTCACCCCCAGCGGCGACCTGACCTGGCTCGGCGACGGCACCGGCGCGTCGGCTGGCTATGACCTGGTGGGCGCGTTCACCGGCTCGGAGGGCACGCTCGGCGTCGTCACCAAGATCATCGTGAAGCTGACGAAGATCCCGGAGGCGGTGACCACGCTGCTGGCCGCGTTCGAGACCACCGGGCACGGCGGCGCCGCGGTGTCCGCGATCATCGGCTCGGGCATCCTGCCCGGCGCGATCGAGATGATGGACGCGCTGGCGATCGAGGCGGCCGAGGCGGCGGTCGCCTGCCGCTACCCCGAGGGAGCCGGCGCGGTGCTGATCGTCGAGCTGGACGGGCCGCAGGCCGATGTCGACCGGGAGGCCGCCGCCGTCCGCGCGCTGTGCGAGCAGGCGGGCGCCACCGAGATCCGCGCGGCGCAGGACGCCGCCGAGCGAGCCGCGATCTGGACGGGCCGCAGGTCGGCGTTCGCCGCGGTCGGCCGGATCAGCCCGGCCTACATCGTGCAGGACGGCGTGGTCCCGCGCACGGCCCTGCCCCAGGTGCTTGACCGGATCGCCGAGCTGTCGGCCGCCGCGGGCATCCGGGTGGCCAACGTGTTCCACGCCGGCGACGGCAACCTGCACCCGCTGGTGCTGTTCGACGACGCCACGCCGGAGGCCTGCGCCGCGGCCGAGGCGCTGTCCGGCGCGATCCTGGACCTGTGCATCGAGCACGGCGGGTCGATTACCGGCGAGCACGGCGTGGGCGTGGACAAGTCCAGGTACATGCCGCGGATGTTCGGCGCCGACGACCTGGCCACCATGCAGCTGCTGCGCTGCGCCTTCGACCCGGCCGGCCTGTGCAATCCCGGCAAGATCTTCCCGACCCCGCGGCTGTGCGGCGAGGTTCCCGGCATCCGGCGCGAGCCGCACCCGCTGGTGGCGGCCGGGGAAATCGAGCAGTTCTAACATGATTAACGGATCCTCCCTGGCCGGCGCCGATGGCTGCTGAACCGCTCCCCGGGCCGCTCACCGGGCCGCTCCCGGGGCCGCTCACCGCGGCGTGCGGTGCGGTCAGGCCCGCCGGGCCGACTGACGCGGTCGCCGGGGTGCTGCCGCGCTACGTGGCCTCGCCGGCCAGCGTCGCCGAGGCCAGCGCGGTGATGGCGGCCGCGGCCGGGCTCGGCCTGGCGGTGCTGCCCCGCGGCACCGGGACCCGGCTGGCCTGGGGCGGCCCGCCGCGCCGCTGCGACCTGGTGATCGACACCCTGCGGCTGGACCGGGTCCTTGAGCATGAGGCCGGCGACCTGGTGGCCAGGGTGCAGGCCGGCGTCAGGATCGACAAGCTGGCCGGCGTGCTCGGCTCGGCCGGCCAGCAGCTGTCGCTTGACCTGCCGGAGGCGCCGGGCGGCGGCGGGCGGGGCACTGTGGGCGGGGTGCTGGCCACCGGCGCGGCCGGGCCGCGGCGGCTGCGTTACGGCACGCCGCGGGACCTGTCGATCGGGATCACTGTCGTGCTGGCGGACGGGACGGTGGCGCACTCAGGCGGCAAGGTCGTCAAGAACGTGGCCGGCTACGACCTCGGCAAGCTGTTCGCCGGCAGCTACGGCACGCTCGGGCTGATCACAGAGGCAGCGTTCCGGCTGCATCCGGTGCCGGCCGCCGCCGCGTTCGTGACCTGCGATTGCGGCTCAGCGGCGGCCGCCCAGGAGGTGGTGGCCGCGGCGGCGGGCTCGCCGCTCGCCCCGTCGGCCGTGGAGATCGACCGGCCGGCCCGCGGCCGGCCGGTACGGGCCTCGGTCCTGCTTGAGGGCGACCCGGCTGGCGTGGCGGAACGCTCGGCCCTGCTCAGGGAGCTGCTGCGGGATCTGCGCCGGGCCCTGCGTGGGGAGGACCGCGGCAGCGGCGGCGGGGGCGCCGGCGGCGGCAGCGGCGGCCGGGACGTCGGCGGCGGCAGCGGCGAGGCTGGCAGCGGCGTTTCGGTGTCGGCCGGGCCGCCGCCCTGGTGGGGCCGCAGCGGCGTGGCGGCGGCCGATGCGACACTGATCAGGATCGCGTTCTGGGCCGGCGAACTGGCCGCCGTGCTGGACGCGCTCGACGCGGCGACGGCCGAAGCCGGGCTCGATCCGCCGGCCGGCGGGTCAGCGGCGGCCGGCATCCTCTACGCGGCGATTCCGGCCGGTGCCGCGCCCGGCGCCGTGGCTGAGCTTGTCGCTGCGCTACGGGCCGCACGGCCGCTGGCGGCGGCCGACGGTGACGGGCCGCCGTCGCGCGGCAGCGTCGTGGTGGTGCACGCGCCGCCCGGGGTCCGCGACGCCGTCGACGTGTGGGGCCCGGTGCCATCGGCCGGGCTGATGCGCGCGGTGAAGGACCAGTTCGACCCCGGGCACCGGATGGCGCCCGGGCGGCTCGCTGGGGGCATCTGATGGCCGCTCAGGCTGCGCCCGGCGCCCCCGGCCCGCCCGGCCCGACACGACCGCATGCCCCGGATAGCCCCAGCCGCACCGGCCCCGTCAGCCGCGCTGATGCCACCAGCCGTACTACCCCTGCCAGCCCCACCGGGCCCGCTAGCCGCGGTGATTCCACCAGCCCCAGTGGCCCTGCCAGCCCCACCGGCTCCAGCACGGCGCAGCCGCCGGAGACACCGGCCCAGGCCAGTCCGATTGACCCGGCGGGCGAGCTGCGCGAGCTGGCGAACGACTGCGTGCACTGCGGGTTCTGCCTGCCGGCCTGCCCGACCTACCAGCTCTGGGGCGAGGAGATGGACTCGCCGCGCGGCCGGATTCACCTGATCGGGCAGATCCTGGACGGCGCTGCGGGCACCAGCGCGGCGGCCGCGCACCTCGACCGCTGCCTGGGCTGCATGGCCTGCGTGCCCGCGTGCCCGTCGGGGGTCCGCTACGACCGGCTGATCGAGGCGGCGCGATCCTGGGCGGAGGAGCCACCCGCTGGCGCGCCGCCGCCGTTGCCGCCGCGGTCGCGACGGGACCGGGCAGCCCGGGCCGTGATCTTCGCGACCTTCCCCTACCCGCGCCGCCTGCGGCCGCTCATGGCGCCGCTGCGGGCGGCCCAGGGCCTGCGGCTGGACCGGCTGCTGGCCCGCAGCGGCCTGGCGGACCGGCTCTCGCCCGAACTGGGCGCCGCGCTGCGGGTGGCGCCAGCCCCGGCCGGCCGGTCGGGAGCCGGCCTGGCGCCGGGCCTGGCGCCAGGCCGCCGGCTGCCTAGCCGGATTCCGGCACGGGGCCACCGCCGGGCGGTCGTCGGGATGCTCACCGGCTGCGTGCAGCAGGTGTTCTTCCCCGCGGTCAACGCGGCCACCGCACGGGTGCTCGCCGCCGAGGGCTGCGATGTCGTCATCCCGCCTGGCCAGGGCTGCTGCGGGGCATTGTCGCTGCACGGCGGCAGGAAGACCGAGGCGGCCAGGTTCGCCCGGCGGCTCATGGTGGAATTCGAGCGCGCCGGGGTGGACGCGATCGTGGTCAATGCGGCGGGCTGCGGGTCGGCCATGAAGGACTATGCCGAGCTGCTCGCGAGCAATGGCGGCTGGGCGTCGCGGGCCGCCACGCTCAGCGCGAAGGTCCGTGACTTCACCGAGTTCCTCGCCGAGATCGGCCCGGCGGCGGTCCGGCACCCGCTGCCGGTCAGCGTCGCGTATCACGACGCCTGCCATCTCGGTCATGCCCAGCGGATCACGGCCCAGCCGCGGGCCCTGCTGCGCGCGATACCCGAGCTGCGGCTGACCGAGATCGCCGACGGGGCGACCTGCTGCGGATCGGCGGGCATCTACAACCTGGTGCAGCCGGAGCCCGCCCGTGAGCTCGGCGAGCGCAAGGCCGCCGCGGTCGAGGCCACCGGGGCGCAGTTGCTGGTCTCTGCAAACCCCGGCTGCGCGCTACAGATCTCCGCGGCGCTGGCCGCCCGGGGTGCCCGGATGCCGATGGCTCACATCGCCGAGGTGCTGGACGCCTCGCTCCGCAGCGTCCCGGTGAGCAGGCTGCTCACCACCTGACGCG
>DATGVY010000686.1:0-20005 GCA_035299845.1 Streptosporangiaceae bacterium | reverse complement strand
AGCGTCGCCGTGACGGAGCCCGGCCCCCCGCTTGACCCCGGCGAGCTGCGCGTCAGCCGGTCCGGGGCAATCGTGGGAACGGGATCCCGGCCAGTGCAGCTCGGTGCCGTGCAGCCGCACGGCAAGAGGCGCATGCCGGCCGCCGACTGGGCCAGAGGGCTGCGCGGGCTGTCGCCGGCCGGGGCCCGGCTGACATGACCCCTCAGCCCGGCAGGCCCGGCTCCCCGGGCCGCTCCGGCCCGGCGGCCCGGCGTGGCCAGCCTGCCGGGCGTCACACGGCGGCCAAGCCCGCCACGTCGGCCAAGCCCGGCGCGGCGGCCAAGCCCGGCACGCCAGCTAAGCCCGGCGCGGCGGCCAAGCCCGGCACGCCAGCTAGGCCCGGCACGCCAGCCAAGCCCGGCGCGGCAGTCAAGCCCGTCACGGCGGCCAAGCCCGGCCCGGCCGCCCGGCCCGGCCGCTCCCGGCCCGCTGCGGGCTCGCGTGCCGACCCGGCACGGTCGGTCGCCTGCGAGGTGCTCCAGGCCGTGGCGCAGCGTGATGCCTACGCGAACCTGATGCTGCCGTCCCTGCTCAGGGAAAGAGGGCTCACCGGCCGGGACGCAGCGCTGGCGACCGAGCTTGCCTACGGAACGCTGCGCGGCCAGGGCACCTACGACGCGATCCTCACCGTTTGCAGCGACCGCGCCCTGGACCAGATCGACCCGCCGATCCGGCATGTGCTCCGGCTGGGCGTGCACCAGCTGCTGGCGACCCGGATCCGTGCCCACGCGGCGGTAGCGACCTCCGTGGATCTCGCCAGGGACCTGGCAGGCCAGCGCCCGGCCGGGTTCGTCAACGCGGTGCTCCGCAAGGTGGCAACACGCGACCTTGCTGCCTGGATCGAGATCTCAGCGCCAGGCCGCGAAGCGGATCCGGCCGGGTACCTGTCCATCAGGTACAGCCACCCGCGCTGGATAGTTACCGCGCTGCGCGATGCGCTGGGCGAGGACCCGGCAGGCGACCTGGCCGAGACCGAAGCCGCCCTGGCGGCCGACGGCACGCGGCCGAGAGTGACCCTGTGCGCGGTTCCCGGCCTCGCCAGCCCGGCTGAGCTGATCACCGGCGACAGCGAGCCGGCCCGCTGGTCCCCATTCGGCGTGTACCTGGCCGCGGGAAACCCGGCCGAGGTCGCGGCGGTGGCTCAGCGCCGTGCTGCGGTCCAGGACGAGGCGAGCCAGCTCGTAGCGCTGGCGCTGACCCGGGCGGCAGCCTGCGGCAAGGACACCCGCTGGCTCGACCTGTCCGCCGGGCCGGGGGGCAAGGCGCGACTGCTCGCCGGGCTCGCGGCGGGCCAGGATGCCTACCTGGTCGCGGCGGACGTGCGTCCGCACCGGGCCGGGCTTGTCCGTGCCGCGACGGCCGGCACCGGCCGGGCCGGGGTGGTCGTGGCCGACGGCACGGTGCCCGCCTGGCGGGAGGGGGCATTCGACCGGGTCCTGGCCGACGTGCCGTGCTCTGGGCTCGGCGCGCTCCGGCGCCGGCCGGAGGCGCGCTGGCGGCGGGCCCCGGCGGACATTGCGAGGCTCGGCGAGCTGCAGCGGGGACTGCTGGCCGCGGCGATTGACTCGGCCAGGCCAGGTGGCGTGATCGGCTACGTCACCTGCTCGCCGCATCTCGCCGAGACCAGCGAGATCGTGACGGCGGTCCTCGCCGGGCGCGGCGATGTCCAGCTGCTCGACGCGCCCGCGATACTGCCCGAAGTGCCGGACCTGCGCTGCCCGGCTCCCGACGGCCGGTACGCGCAGTTCTGGCCGCACCGGCACGGCACGGACGGGATCTTCCTGGCACTGCTCCGCCGCACCGCCCCGCCGTCCTGACTCGGTGGCTTCTCCGGCCGGCAGCCCGCCCGACCGCGTTGCTGGCATTATGCCGTGGCTATCATCGCGGCTAAGTCCCATCGACGCTGCTGAGATGCGCCGACCTGAAGCTCACCGAACGGCTGGGTCCGCCGCAGCCCCGCCCGGTCCCCCAGCCCGGCCCCCCGTCCCGCCCCAGGGCCGAGCACAACCCGTTGAATCCGGAGTTCAATGGCACCCAACTCGTTCAGCGCCATATCGAACGGGTTGCCAGGCGCTGCCAGCGCGACCGGACCGGACGAATCGGGCACCGCCGCCCTGGGGTTCTATATGTGCTGCATCCACAGATTCGTCTCGGCGTATGTTCCGCAGTCTCGCTCGCGGTCGATATCGATGGGCTCGAGTGCGTCGGGCACGATGTACTGGCCGGTCTCCGGGAAGGCCATCTTGGCCCAGTCCTCCCAATCGGCCACGGTGCCAGTAACGATCATGGAGTGGAGGGCTGGGCTGAGGATGCTTGCGCCGAGGCGCTGGTGGGCGCGGATCCACGGGTCCAGGTGCAGTCCGTCGGCGCGGGCCCAGCGGGCGAAGTTCTGCATGGGCGTCAGCGGGTAGCGGCTCTTCAGCGTGGGCCGGACGGGGGCGATCACCCTTTGCAGTCCGGCGGCAGCGGCTCGCTCGCGGAGCGCGGTCAGGGCCTTCCCGGCCAGTCCGCTGCCCTGCCGGCCCGGTCTGACAGCGGCGGCCATGACGCAGAGGGTGTCAGCCGGGATCGAGTTCTCGTGGCCGGTCACGGCGCTGATCAGCGCCCCGTCGTAACCGCCGGGGAGGGAAGCGATGCTGCCGTGCCACTGGATCGGGACTCCCCAGCCGCCGGTAACGACCTCGCCGTCGTCGAGCAGGAGCACGTCGTATTGCGGGAAGTAGGTTTCGACCCGGCCGATGTACTCGTTCGAGATTGGGTCGTGAAAGATGAACTCGGGCCAGACCGGGCGGAAAGCAGCTCTGACCTGCTCTTCAAGGTCAGGCCGGGCGGAGTTGGTGACGATCTCTAACTCACCCATGTTGCCCTCGCGACGCGTCGGCTGCTGCCCGCGCCCTACCGTACCTGCGCGGGGCTTGCTCCTCCTGTCCCTTTCCTGCCAGGCGTCATGATCCCGGTGAGGGTCCGCCGGGTCCAGGGTGGGCGCAGCCGAAGCCCGCGGAGCCGGGACGCAGCCATGCCCGGTGACCAGGCAGAACAGCCGCCCGGAAAGATCATGGACCAGATGTTGGTACATGTAGGCTCGCCGCTGTGACGGCATTATGTACCATCAGGCTCCGGCCGGGTCCGCCCGCAAGGCCTCCGCTGATGGCGTGAGCATGTTTCCATCGAGGCCCGCAGCCTGTAGTTCACACCGGCCGGTGGGCCCGGATTGGCTCCACGGCGCCTCCGGTGCGGCGTGCGCCCGCGTCCCAGTCCATGACGTCGTCGCCTGCGTTCAGGTGCGGTACACGTCCCGCCGGTGGCCGATGTCCACCACAGTGACCACCCGGGCCTGGTCATCGACCCGGTAAATGATCCGGTACGTGCCACGCCGTGCGCTGAACCGGTCATCCAGCGGCGGAAGCAAGCGCTTGCCGACACGGTGCGGTTGCTCCAGCAGCGGGCCGGTGATGAACTCGTAAGCCGCGGCGGCGACCGCCTCCGGCAGGATCTCCGCAAGTGCCCGCCGTACGGTCGGCGTGGCCCGCAGCGCGTAAGGCTCGCCCTGCGGCTGCTGGCTCACCCGCCCGGCGAGCGCCGGCGTTGCATGGCTTCGGCGAGTTCTTCCGCCGAGACCGACTCGCCGCGGGCCAGTTCCGCGTCAGACGCGGCGAGGCGGCCCATGGCGTCCGCATCGCGCAAGATCGCGAGGGTTTCCTCCAGCCGCTCCAGGTCCTCGATGGCAACCAGGACCGCAGAGGGGCGCCCGTGCACGGTCACGGTCACCCGCTCGTGGTGGTCGTGCACGCGGCCCACGAGTTCGGAGAGGTGGCTCTTGACTTCCCCTAGCGGCAGCGTGGTCATAGTCAAAAGTATGACCAATCGCGCCCTGAGTCAACCAGGCCGCGGCCCGCTGAGTCTCCCGCCACGCCAGCGCCCACCGGCAGCGGCAAGGGTGACCGCCGCTGGGGGCGACCTGCACATACGTGCACGCCGCGCCGTGGATCCACGCCTGCCCCGCCCGGGAAGTTCCGCACCCGGTCCGGATCCACCACCCACGCATGCTGGATCCGGCCCGTCCCCTCATCCCCGTACCGGCCCCCGCTGATGATCTTCCGGCCCGTCTCGATCACCCGCCTTCTCCCGGCCAGCTTGCACAGCACGTCGGGCGAGGGGCAGCGCATCACCACCACGCCGCCAGCTGCCGTGGCCGCCACCTGGCCCGTTCGGGCTCGCCCCCGGCCAGGCCCTCCCACGACTGCGCCGCTACCTGCACCGCCAGCCCCCAGCGATCGGCACCGCTCGGTCAGCTCATGCACCGGCACCCGCCGCGCCACCACCGAGAACTCGGCGCACCACACCTGGCCGGGGAAGTCCGGGGAGGTGTCCGGCCAGTGCAAGTAGCCGTCCGGCACGTGCCCGGGCCGCCCGGCGGACGGGCCGAGCCGCCACCGCAGCCGCCACTCGCTACGCCAATACGCCGCCGCGCCCTCCTGATGCAGAGCCTGATGCCGAAGGGCAGGCCGGGACGGCTATCTGGCTGCGCTGGTCAGTGCGCGGCCGCCGGCGCCGGCCAGCTTGCTGCCGCCGATGTCGGCCCGCTCGCCCTGGGCGTAGCCGGCCCCGTATCCGTTCCCGCTGTAGGTGACCCTGGCGGTGCGCGTCACCGGGTAGGCCTGCTCCACGTTGCGCCGGATCACCAGGGAACGGTCGGCAAGGACCAGGGCCGTCCGCGAACTCGCAGCGGCGCCGGGCGAGGTCGCCTGGCTGGTGGCCGTGTGCTCGGCGGCACGGACCCGGGAAATGACGGCAGTGGCGAAGCCGAGCAGCCAGCTGCGCCGCCAGGCCCGCGGGCTGCTACTCCAGGCGGGTACCTGCGCGCCGACCAGGCCGTGCCACATCTGGACGAGCACGGAGGTGTAGAGGAGGTCCGCTCGCTCGATGTCGGATGCGTAGCCGAACATGTGGATCCTGGTGCCTGGCTTCGCCCCGGTCAGGACGATGCACTGGCAGCGCAGCGCCGATCCGAGGCCGCACAGCAGGTGCGCCTTCACGCGCGCCCAGGGGTTGTCGATGTCCAGGATGCGGTTGTCGGGATGGTCGGTCTCCGGCCGGTCGGCCGCGAGCAGCGCCCGGTCGATGCCGTACTTGGCCATCAGCTCGGCGGCCTTGGCCGTCAGTGCCTGTGCCTCGGGTGGCGTCACGCTCTCGTCTTCGGCCTTCGCCAGTAGCTTACGAACGCGGTCCAGCAGCCTGCTGGGTGCCTCAGGGGTCAAGTCACGGCCTCCTTGCCGGTCGGGGGGTTCGAATACGAGATCGAACGATAACCTGGGGCTGCGACATTTTCGCCGCGCACGATCGGGCGCGGCGCGAGCCGCGCAGCCAGTCTGGCACGCCAGCCCTACACTGGCTGCTGAGATGACCGTGCAGATCGCGCCCAGCATCCTGGCCGCGGACTTCGCCAGGCTCGCTGACGAGGCCGCGGCCGTGGCGGCCGTGGCCGACTGGCTGCACGTTGACGTCATGGACGGTCATTTCGTGCCGAACCTCACCATCGGGCTGCCGGTGGTGGAAGCGCTGCTCAAGCACGTCGGCCTGCCGCTGGACTGCCACCTGATGATCGAGGATCCGGACCGGTGGGCACCCGGCTACGCCGAGGCCGGGGCGGGGAACGTGACGATCCACGCGGAGGCGGCACAGGCCCCGGTCAAGACATTGCGGGCAATCAGGGCAGCGGGCGCGCGAGCCGGGCTCGGGATTAACCCGGCCACCCCGGTGGAGCCCTACGCCGACCTGCTGGCCGAGCTCGACATGCTGCTGCTGATGACGGTGGAGCCCGGGTTCGGCGGGCAGCACTTCCTTGACCTGGTACTGGCCAAGGTCGGCAGGGCTCGTCAGCTCATCGCGGGTCACGGGACGGCGATATGGCTGCAGGTGGACGGCGGCGTCAGCGAGGAGACCATCGGGCGCTGCGCCGAGGCGGGGGCTGACGTGTTCGTGGCAGGCTCGGCGGTCTACGCGGCCGACGACCCGGCCGCGGCGGTCCAGTCCTTGCGCTCCCTGGCCGAGCGCGCCAGCAGCGCGGCCGGGCCGGGCTGGCTCCCTGGCCGCCCGCCGCCCGCCGCCAGCCGCTAGCCGTCAGCCGCCGGTCGTGGCCGGCGGCTGCGGGCGCGCATGCTGGCAACCAGGTCGCGCGGTGCCTTCGCGGGCGAGCCGGCCGAGTAGGGCGGCTGCGGGTCGTACTCGATGCCCAGCTGGATCGCCTGCGCCAGCTCGGCGCCGCCGATCCGCCCGGTGAGCTCCAGCGCCATGTCGATCCCGGCGGAGACGCCGGCGGCGGTGATGAACTTCCCGTCGATCACCACCCGCTCGCTGACCGGCTTAGCGCCGAGCGCGCTCAGCTCGTCAAGGGCCAGCCAGTGCGAGGTGGCCCGCCGGCCGGCCAGCAGCCCGGCGGCGGCCAGGATCAGCGATCCCGTGCAGACCGAAGTCGTCCAGCTGCTCGCGGCATCGGCTGCCCGGAGCCACTCGTGCACGACGCCGTCGGCCATCTGCTCCTGTTGCCCTGGCCCGCCCGGCACCAGCACGATGTCGGGGTGCGGCACGTCGCCGAGCGCGGCGTCGGCGGTCAGCCCGAGCATCCCGGTGTCGGCACGCACGACACCAGGCCGCTCAGCCGCGAATACCACGGTGGTGCCGGGCAGCCGGGCCAGCACCTCATAGGGCCCGACAGCGTCGAGGGCGGTGAACCGGTCGTAGAGCAGGATGACGATCTGCACGGGGACGTCCCTTCCTGTGGCGATCAGAATCGGTGCCGGTAGCCCGCGGGGGAGACGCCGAGCGCGCGCGGCCGAGGCTCGCGACGCGAACCTGGTAAGCCGGCCCGCCCGTGCCGTGGCCGGCCTGATAGCGGCCTGCGCCGGTGAACACCTCGAGCGGCCCCGTGATGTCGAGGCTCTGCACGCCGTCGAACGCGGCGATCAGGACGGTGCGGGCTGGCATGGCCTCATCGTCTCCGCACCTGGCGATGACCGCAATGACGTTCTTCCCACCTTTCCTGCCATCGGCGAGCCCGTGACCACCGGCCGGAGCGGCTGGCCGCAGGATCAGCGAGAATCTTGGCAGTGTCCTGTCGATCCCGGCAGACCCGTTCGTCGTAGAGGTACCGGGGCCAGAGCGGCTAGTACCGGCGCGGAATCAGCAGACAGCAAAGGAGACCGGCATGACCGAGTACGTGATCCTCATCTACGAGAACGAGGATGCCTACGTGAACCCGGCGCCCGAGGTCTGGCAGACGGCCATGGAGGCGCACACCCGCTTCGCGGCCCAGGTGGGCGAGAAGGGCGGCAAGCTTTCCGGCGGCAACGCGCTGCAGCCCACGGCCACCGCCACGTCGATCCGCGGCGACGTCGTGACCGACGGCCCGTTTGCCGAGACCAAGGAAGCACTCGGCGGCTACTACCTGATCGAGGCCAGGGACCTCGACCATGCGCTGGAGATCGCCAAGCTCTGCCCGGCGCCGTACGGCGGCGTCGAGGTACGCCCGGTGATGGACACCTCTGGGGGGTGAGCCGCCGGGCAGGCAGCGGCGGCAGCACGCCGGGCCGCAGCGAGCCGGGCGGGGGCGCCGATGCCGGCGCGGCCGTCGCCGACGCGCACCGTCGTGAGTGGGCCTTCGTGCTCGCCGCGACGGCGCGCGTCGCGCGGGACATCGACCTTGCCGAGGAATGCGTCCAGGACGCCTACGTGGCGGCGCTGGATGCCTGGTCACGGCAGGGCGTCCCGCGCAACCCCGGTGCCTGGCTGACCACGACGGCCCGGCGGCGGGCGCTCGATGCGCTGCGCCGGGACCGGACGCTGCGGGCGAAGCTCCCGCTGCTGATAGAGCCGGACCCGCCGCTGGCCGGCGGCGGGACGGCCGGGCGCGGCGGCGGAACCGCGGGCGGGCGGGCGGAGGACGACGTGATTCCCGACGACAGGCTCCGGCTCGTCTTCACCTGCTGCCATCCGGCCCTGGCCAGGGAGGCGCAGGTCGCCCTGACGCTGCGGCTGGTCTGCGGCCTGACGACCGCGGAAATAGCCCAGGCGTTCCTGGTGTCGGAGCCGACGATGGCCGCCCGGGTGACCCGGGCGAAGAAGAAGATTTCCGTCGCCCGGATCGCCTACCGGGTGCCGGGAGCGGCCGAACTGCCTGACCGGCTGGATGCCGTGCTGACCGTCGTGCACCTGCTCTACACCACCGGTCACACGGCCCCTGGCGGCGAGGGCCTCGTCCGCGCCGACCTGGTCGACCGAGCCATCGCGCTGGCCCGGATGATCCGGACGCTGATGCCGGACGAGCGGGAGGTCCGCGGCCTGCTCGCGCTGCTGCTGCTGACCGACGCGCGCCGGGCCACCAGGGCCGATCCGGCAGGCCGGCTGCTTCTGCTCGAGGAGCAGGACCGCTCCCGGTGGGACCGCGACGCGATCGCCGAGGGGACCGAGCTGGTGGTCGGCGCGCTGCGCGGCGGCTGCCCCGGGCGGTTCGCGCTGCAGGCGGCGATCGCCGCACTGCACGCCGAGGCGCCCAGCTACGGCCAGACCGACTGGCCGCAGCTGCTCCAGCTGTACGACGAGCTGCTGCGCGCCTGGCCGTCGCCGGTCGTCGCGCTGAACCGCGCGGTGGTGCGGGCCATGGTCGACGGGCCGGAACCGGCGCTGGCCGAGATCGCCGCCCTGGAGCGGGACGGACGGCTGGCTGGCTACCGCTACCTGCCCGCCGCCAAGGCGGACCTGCTGCGCCGTACCGGCCGCCGGGCCGAGGCGGCGCAGGCATATCAGGCGGCCCTGGAGCTGACCGAGAATGCCGCCGAGCGCGATTTCCTGGCCGGCCGGATCATCGAGGTCACCGTCCGGCCGGGCGGCGCCGGGCCGGGCTAGCCAGCAGGGCCGCCGCCGGGCCGGGCTAGCCAGCAAGGCTAGCCAGCGGGGCTAGCGAGCAGGGCTAGCGAGCAGGGCTGCCGCCGGGCCTAGCCCGCCGGAGCCACGTCGCCAAGCTGAGCCCGGGTGGCCGGGGAATAGCCGCCATGGCACACTGGTTTGACCAAGCGAAGCGTGCTCCGGGGTCGGTGAAACTCCGAGCCGGCGGTGACAGTCCGCGACCCGGCCGAGGCCATCGGCTGGCTGACCTGGTGGAATTCCGGGACCGACGGTGAAAGTCCGGATGGGAGGAAGCACGCGCACGGCACGGCCCGGGCAGGCTGTCCGCCGTGCCTGCGCATCCCGCGTCCCCGGAGCCTGAACTGGCTGCTCCGGAGGAGGGCGCGGTGTTCACCGGAATCGTGGAAGAACTCGGCGAGGTCGTCGCGCTGGAGCAGCTCAGCGGCGCCGCGCGGCTCACCGTGCGCGGCCCGCGGGTAGCAGCGGACGCCGCCAGCGGCGAGTCGATCGCGGTCAACGGCGTCTGCCTGACGGTCACGGCCGCGTCTGACGGCATGTTCACCGCCGATGTGATGGGGGAGACGCTCAGCCGAACCGGGCTCGGCGCTCTGCGTCCCGGCGCCGCCGTCAACCTGGAGCGGTCGCTGCGGCTGGACGGCCGCCTTGGCGGGCACCTGGTGCAGGGCCATGTCGACGGCACTGGCACCATCACGGCCCGCAGGCCAGCCCCGCACTGGGAGGTCGTCCGCATCGGCATGCCGCCCGGGCTGCTGCGTTATGTCGTGGAAAAGGGCTCGGTCGCGGTCGACGGCGTAAGCCTGACCATATCGGCCGCCGGGGACGGCGATCACGGCCAGCCGGGCGAGCCAGGATGGTTCGAGGTCAGCCTGATACCGGAGACCCTGGCGCGGACCACGCTCGGCCGCAAGCAGGTCGGCGAGACGGTGAACCTGGAGGTCGACATGATCGCTAAGTACGTCGAGAAGCTACTCGGCACCGGGGCGCGGTCATGATCGGCGAGACGCCGGCCAGGGCCGGCACCCGGCTGGACGAGGTCGAGCGGGCCATCGCGGACATCGCCGCCGGGCGCGCTGCCGTCGTGGTCGACGACGCGGACCGGGAGAACGAGGGCGATATCATCTTCGCCGCCAGCAAGGCAACGACCGGGCTAATGGCGTTTACCATCCGGCACACCAGCGGGGTGATCTGCGTCCCGATGCCGGGGGAGGACCTCGACCGGCTGCAGCTGCCGCTGATGACCGCGCAGAACAAGGAGCGCATGCGGACCGCGTTCACGGTGAGCGTCGACGCGCGGGACGGGGTCACCACCGGGATCTCGGCGGCCGACCGGGCCAGGACCGTGCGGACCCTGGTCGACTCGGCGACAGAGCCCTACGAGCTGGTCCGGCCCGGGCACATCTTCCCGCTGCGGTACGCCGAGGGCGGGGTGCTGCGCCGGCCCGGCCACACCGAGGCCGCGGTCGACCTGGCCAGGCTGGCCGGCCTCCCGCCGGTCGGGGTGCTGGCCGAGGTGGTCAACGATGACGGCACGATGGCCAGGCTGCCCGCGCTGCGCGCCTTCGCCGACGAGCACGGGCTGGCGCTGATCTCGATCGCGCAGCTGATCGAGTACCGCAGGCACTCGGAGCGCATGGTCGGCCGCGTGGTCGAGACGAGGCTGCCGAACCAGTTCGGCGAGTGGCGCGCGTTCGGCTACCTGAACTCGGTGGACGGGACGGAGCATGTCGCCCTGGTGCTCGGTGACATCGGTGACGCAGGCGGGACCGGCGCCGTCCTGGTCCGGATGCACTCGGAATGCCTGACCGGGGACGTGTTCGGCTCTCAGCGCTGCGACTGCGGTGACCAGCTCAAGGCGGCGATGGCGATGATCGCCGCCGAGGGGCGCGGCATCGTCCTGTACCTGCGCGGGCACGAGGGCCGCGGGATCGGGCTGCTCAGCAAGCTGCGCGCCTACAACCTGCAGGATGGCGGCGCCGACACCGTGGACGCCAACCTGGAGCTTGGCCTGCCCGCCGACGCCCGCGAGTACAGCACCGGGGCGCAGATGCTCGCCGACCTCGGGGTTCGCTCCCTGCGCCTGCTGACCAACAACCCGGCCAAGGTCCGCGGGCTTTCCGGGTTCGGCATCGAGGTGGCCGGCCGGGTGTCGCTGCCCGCCAGCCCGACGCATGACAACCTGCGCTACCTGATGGCCAAGCGGGACCGGCTGGGCCATCAGATCGACGGTCTTCCGCTGCGGATCGATGATCTTCCTGGCGGCTCCGGCGCGGCAGGCCAGCCCGCCGTCGCCGGGACGCGATGAGCGCGCAGGGCCGGCCGCCCGGGCAGGTGGTCGACGCGGCCGGCCTGAGCCTGGCCATCGTCGCGACCCGGTGGCACGGGAAGATCACCGACTGCCTGCTCGGCCGGGCGGTCGCCGCGGCGGCGGCGTGCGGCATCGGCGACCCGGCGGTGGCCCGCGTCCCCGGCGCGCTCGAGCTGCCGGTGGTGGCGGCCGAGCTCGCCGCCCGGCACGATGCCGTGGCCTGCCTCGGCGCGGTGATCCGCGGTGGCACGCCGCATTTCGACTACGTCTGCGATGCGGTCACCTACGGCCTCGCCCGGGTCGCGCTTGATGCCGGAACGCCGGTCGGCAACGGAGTGCTCACCTGCGACACCCTGGATCAGGCCGCTGACCGTTGCGGCCTGGATGCCAGCAGCGAGGACAAGGGCTGGGACGCGGTGGTGGCGGCGCTGGACACGGCGCTGGTGCTGCGCTCGCTGCGCCGGCCGGGCAGCAAGCGGGGAGGCTGTTGACGGCCCGCCCGGCAGGTAGGTTAGGCTAACCTAACCTGCGCTGCCTGCTACCCCAGGAGGACCGTTCTTGATAGCCACGCTCGTGATCTTCCTGCGCGAGGGCGTCGAGGCCAGCATGATCATCGCGATCCTGCTGGCGTACCTGAATCGCAGCGGGCAGCGGCGGTACTTCCGTGACGTTTTCGCTGGCGTGGGAGCCGCGCTCGTGCTGGCGGGCGCCGGCGGAGTGATTGCCTACGAGACCATCCGCTCGTACGCCGGATCGCGCACGCAGACGATCTTCGAGACCGGCACCTACCTGCTGGCTGCTGTCGTCCTCACCTACATGACCTTCTGGATGCGCTCGCACGCTCGCGGCCTGTCGTCGGATCTGCGCGCCCGGGCCGATGCGGCGATGAGCGGCGGCGCGCGGGCCGGCCTGGCCCTGCTGGCATTCCAGGCCGTGGGCCGCGAGGGCCTCGAAACTGTCGTCTTCACGCTGGCTATCGCCTTCTCGACGACGCAGCGCAGCGCCATGATCGGCGCGGTCATCGGCCTGGCGATCGCGCTGGCGATCGCGTTCGGCACCTACCGCCTTGGCCACCGGCTGAACCTGGCCCGCTTCTTCACGATCGTCGGCGCGCTGCTGATGGTCTTCGGCGCCGGGCTCCTCGTCGACGCCGTGCAGAACCTGCAGGTACTCGGCTGGCTGCCGTGGGCCAGTCACCCGCTTTGGCACACCGGCACGATACTGAACGAGGACACGGCGGTCGGCGACCTCGCGCACAGCTTCTTCGGCTACGCCCAGAGTCCGACCGGCCTGCAGGTGGGCGTGTACGTTCTCTATCTCGCCGTCGCGCTGATCGCCTTCTTCAACGTCCGCAGGCGCATCTTCGGAGCGCGCGCCGCCAGCTGACCCGTGGCGGGGCAACCCCGATCTGACCTCGGATGCTGGCGGCAGGCGCTTTGCCCGGGCCAACGTAGGCTGGGATCACACGACAAATGTCCCGAGGTGACCTGGCGTGCGAGACATCCTGGATCCGATCGCGGCGTGGTGGACGGCCGGAGAGACATTCGGCCTTGCCACCGTCGTGCGGACGTTCAGCAGCGCGCCCAGGGAGCCGGGCGCGGCGCTTGCCGTCTCCGGCGGCGGCGAGGTCGTCGGCAGCGTGTCCGGCGGCTGCGTGGAAGGCGCGGTCTACGAACTCGCCGGCGAGGTCGCGGCGAGCGGCCAGCCGGTCCTGCAGACCTATGGAATCAGCGACAACGACGCGTTCGCCGTCGGCCTGACCTGCGGTGGCATCATCGACATCTTCGTCGAGCCGGTCGATCGCGAGCATTTCCCTGAGCTGGGCCAGGTGGCGGCAGCCGTCCGGGCAGGTGAGCCGGTCGCCGTGGCCACGGTGATCGACGGCCCCGGCAAGATCGGCGCCAGGAGGGTCATCTGGCCCGCGGACGATCACGGCCAGCGGGTGCCGGGCACGCTCGGCGCCGGCGACCGGCTGGATCAGGCCGTTGACGACGATGCGCGCGGCATGCTGGCGCAAGGCGTGACCAGCGTGCGCCGCTACGGCCCGGACGGGGAGCGGCGCAGGGACGAGCTTGGGGTATTCGTGCAGTCATTCGCCCCGCCGCCGCGGATGCTGGTGTTCGGCGCGATCGACTTCGCGGCCGCCGTTGCCAGGGCAGGCAAGTTCCTCGGATACCGGGTCACCGTCTGCGATGCCCGGCCGGTCTTCGCGACCGCCGCGCGCTTCCCTGATGCGGACGAGGTGGTGACGGACTGGCCGCACCGCTACCTCTCCGGCATCACGGTGGATGAGCGCACGGTCATCTGCGTGCTGACCCACGACCCCAAGTTCGACGTTCCCCTGCTCGAAGTCGCGCTGCGCACGCCGGCCGCCTACATCGGCGCGATGGGCAGCAGGCGAACGCACGAGGACCGGCTGGCCAGGCTGCGGGAGGCCGGCCTGACCTCCGGCGAGCTAGCCCGGCTGCGCTCGCCGATCGGGCTTGACCTCGGTGCGAGAACACCGGAGGAGACCGCGGTGGCGATCGCCGCCGAGCTGATCCAGCTGCGCTGGGGCGGAACCGGCATGCCGCTGACCGGCACCACCGGGCGCATCCATCACGGCTAGCGGGGCGGCGGGCCGGGCCGCCCGCGCCGGCGGTCACTGCCCTGTGCCGGGCTCCGCCGTCAGCGGCTTCATGGCGGTGATCGTGTCAAGCTGCAGGCCGGCCGGCTCGGGGACCGGCAGCGGCAGGCCGCTGTCGCCGCCGCGGTGCGCGGCCAGTACCTGCAGGTGGTAGGACTCCAGCGTGGCGGCGAACTCCTGCGTCTTGTACGGCCGCCCGTCCACCAGCGGCCCCTGCGAGCCGCTGATGATGGCCGTCACGTCCTGGCCGCTGATGGTCTTGTGCAGCTCAAGGGCGTGGCCGACAGACAGGACATCGGCCCTGCGCTCTTCCAGCAGGGCCCTGGTCCGCTCGGCGAGCGACGTCAGGTGCGCCTCGGCCCGCTGGCCCAGCGCGGTCTCCAGCACGTTGCGGTCATTTCCGTCCGCGACCGGGTGCGCGCCGTGCGGTGCCCTGGTGACACCGTAGGAGCCGTACTGGCCGCCCATGCCCCACAGGCCCTCCATGGCGAGCGCGATGGTGGTCGCGTTCTGCAGGTCCCCGGAAACGCCGGAGCTTGAGTCACCGTCGAAGAACATCCGCTCGCCGACCAGCGAGGCGAGGCTCACCATCGCATCGGCCTCGTATTCGTTCCGCCAGGAGGTGAACTGCTCCTCGATCGGGATCGGCTTGACGAAACCCAGGTAGTCCGCGCCTTTCTGGATCGTGGCCGTGTCGATGACGTTGCGCTTTTGCACCAGGTAGCTGACGACCGCGTGGCATGCCTCGTGCAGGGCGACCGCATGACGCTCCCGCTCGATGTACTCGACGCCCTCCGACGGGCCGACGCTCTTCAGCAGCTTGGCGTGCAGCACGTCGGTCCAGGTGATGGCCGTCCGCCCGTCACGCAGCGCGACGATGAGCGACTCGTTCACCAGGTCCTTGATCGTGGCGCCGGTCGCGTACGGGGTGATCGTCGCCAGGTGCTCGAGCTGCTCGGCCGTCAGCTCGTGGCTGACCTTGCCGAAGTACCCCTCGTAGGTGCGCTTGCGGCCTTCCTTGGACGGGTAGCCGACCCGGTAGACCCGGTCCAGGCGGCCAGGACGCAGCAGCGCCTCGTCCAGCGCGCTCGGCATGTTGGTTGCCATCATGACCAGGATCCGGTACTTGGGCGGTGGCTTCGGGCGCAGGCCCAGCGTCCGCCGGACGACCCGGTTGAAGAACCCGCGTGGCTTCTTCAGCCCGGACAGTTCGGTGAGCAGCGCCTGCAGCGTGCCCATCCCGCCACCACCCCCCATGCCCATCCCGGGGATCATCTGCCGGAATCTGCCGGGCGGCCTGGGCGCGGGAGACGACCTCAGCGCCCGGGCGAACAACGCTGACTGGGTGTCCTCGGACAGATAGCTGAAGCCGTGGCACGCCCCGTGCGGGCTTACCGGGCCATAGCCGCCACCGCCGACGCCGCCGCCCTGGCCGACGCCGCCGCCGCGGTTGCCGAGCGAATCGGCCTCGTCGAAGAAGACGATCACCCCGCCGTACCGCACGGCGAGCCTCCGCAGCCTGCGGAACAGCGATTTCACCTTGAGGATGCCGACCCCGAAGAACATGTTGATGAACGCGCCGGGGTCGACGAAGACATAGGGCTTGCCGGTTTCCCCGGCCACCGCCTCGGCCATCAGCGTCTTGCCGGTGCCAGGCGGCCCCCAGAGCAGGATGCCGCCGGGGACGTAGCCGCCCTTCTGCTCGATCGACTCCGGGTCCTCGAGGAACAGCATGTTCTCCTGCACCCGCTCCCGCACGTGGTCCTGGCCCCACACGTCGGAGAACCGCGTCGTGATGTCGTCGGGGAAGTAGACGTCCACGCCGCCCTTGGACATGAACCAGAAGATCGCGACGAACTGCAGGATGCCAAGGGAGACGATGGCCATCACGTAGATGATCAGCGGCAGCGCGTGGATGATCGTGGCCGGGGCGCGGAACAGCCCGAGCAGGGGCGATGTGTGGTACGCCTTGCCCAGGATCAGCGCGAGGATGGCGATCGCGATCAGCCACTTGGCCGCCCGCGCCATCCGGAACCTGGTCCAGTCGCTCAGCCGGTGCCCCAGCCGGTCGATGCTGCCGAAGATGCCCCGGCGCCACAGCCGGTGATAGGCGGCCCAGTGCTCGGCAACCAGGAAGTGCAGCTGGCGCAGCACTTCCAGGCCGATCAGGACGAGAACCCAGCGGCCCTTGGCCAGCTGGTCGCGCGAGGCGTCGGCGAATCCGATGATCGGGTCGGCGGCCATGTCCGACCACACCAGCACGAGCCAGAGCAGCGACAGGAGCAGCAGGAACTTCAGCCTGTCCCAGCCCGCCAGCGGCTTGCGTGTCGGCCGGTCCGAATCCCGCGGCCGCCCGGAGCTGGCCTGGCCGGAGTGGTCCGCGCCGCCGTGGGTCGCGGCACGCTTCGCGGATTTGCTGGGCATCAGGAACCTCGCACGGTGAACGATCGGACGACCGTGGCTATCTGCGCTCGGTGGGCGATGAAGCAACTCTGATTGCACTGCACGAGGAGCAGGTACAGTTTGGTCGTCGCGCTGTTGGTCAGCACTGTCTGGTCGAAGATCTCCGGCATGCCGCCGATGTCGTACCCGAACAGCTCGTTGACGCCGCGCACTCCGCTGCTGGTGATCACGCTATCGCCGATCGACTGGAAACCAGAGAACGTGGCGCCTGCCTTCTTGGCGGCCTGGCGCGCCAACGGCGTCACGGGAAGCAGCAGGTTCCGCATGCTGTCGAAGGAGAGCCCGGCCTGCTGGGCCGGGTTCATCGCCTGGACGCTCGCATAGACCACCGGCTGGCTCACCGTGCCGAAGATGTGGCTGGCTGACGGCTGCGCGGCTGCGTCGTACGCCCGGGACCAGGTGAGCGGGCCGCCGGCCGGGCCGGCCGGCGAGCTGCCGAGCAGCTGGGCCTGGGCCGCCGCCAGGAGTCTCTGGTCGACTGGCTTCCAGCTGGGCGGCACCTTGAAGTAGGCGCTGTCGGCAGAGTCGGTCACGTAGGTGTACTGGGTGGCCGCCGAGCAGGCGGAGAGCGACAGTGCGGCGGCGATCGCCGCACCTGCCGCGCGGTGGAAGTTTCTCCAGCCCAACTGCAGCTCCCGCCGTCCGAGCGGCTCGTGTCCTGGCTGAGCCCGCTCCTTATTCCGAGTATGCGTGGCCTGACCCCCAAAAAGCCAAGCACAGATGCGGCGAAGGCGGCTAACCGCCCCAACCCTCCGTTGTCCCGCTTTACGTACGCCCGGCGGCCTGCGTTCAATGATCGGAGGAGGTGGGGCCGATGCGCGCCGCGTACCGGCTGCGGCTTGCCGTTAATATCGCCAACGGGTCGACGCTGGGCGGCGTCCTGCTGGCGGTCTTCGGCCGGGCCGGGCTCGCCGCCGGGCCTGATGGCCTGACCGTGGCCTATCGGGTACGGCTGCCGATGCGCTCGGACGCCTTCTGCGTCGGCAACGTTATCCTGACCCGGCTGGACCGGGCGAGCCTCGCTCCCGGCAGCCGGCTGCTCGCGCACGAGGCCAGGCACGCGACGCAGTATGCGTGCTGCGGGGGCCTGGTCATGCTGCCCTTGTACGGGATCGCAGCGGTCGTGTCGTGGGCGCTGACCGGCAACCTCGGCTCGGGTAACCCGTTCGAGTTGCGCGCGGGCCTCGCCGACGGCGGCTACCAGGACCGCGGATTGCGGCCTGCCCTGCGGCGGGCCTCCGCCCGGGTGCCCGTCGGGCCACGGCGGGCCGGGCGCTGAAGCGGGGGCCAGCGGCTGCAACCGTGGCGGAGCCCGGAGCCGTAACCTTGATGCTCGTGGCGCCGCATGTCGCCGGGGTCCTGCTCGCAGCGGGCGCCGGGAGCAGGCTCGGCCAGCCGAAGGCAACCGTCGAGATGGGCGGCGAGCCGCTGGCAGCCCGGGGAGTCGCACTGCTGCGCGGCGGCGGAGCGGAGCCCATCGTGATCGTCACCGGCGCCGTTGCCGTCGACCTGCCCGGTGTGCTGATCGTGCATAACCCTGACTGGCGCACCGGCATGGGTTCCTCGCTGGCCGCCGGGCTGGCCACGGTCCCCGATGACTGCGGCGCGGCGGTGGTCGCCCTGGTCGACCAGCCGCTGGTCGGGCCCGGGGCCGTGCGGCGGCTCATCGCCGCGTACCGGGCGGGCGCCGGGGTCGCCGTGGCAGCCTACGGCGGCGTGCTGCGCAACCCGGTCCTGCTCGCTCGCGAGCACTGGCCGGCGGTCACCGCGCTGGCCGTCGGCGACA
The DNA here is from genome assembly GCA_035299845.1 of Streptosporangiaceae bacterium. Taxonomy (GTDB): domain Bacteria; phylum Actinomycetota; class Actinomycetes; order Streptosporangiales; family Streptosporangiaceae; genus Palsa-506. Next base: position 1,864 of record DATGVY010000686.1, on the reverse strand, counting down.
CGGGCGCGCGGCCGTTCATCCGCGCCCACCCGGACCTTGTGACTCCGGTGGAGTGCGGGGACACCGGCAGCGCCGACGATGTGGATACCCGCGCGGACCTTGAGCGCATCGCCCGCCTGGCGGGTCCCGGCGGCGTCGGCCAGCGTCAGGGCTGACGCACCCGGATTCCCCAGGCATGCTGGATGCGGCCGCCCGGATCCAGCGTGATCAGGTCGCGCCCCGTGACGAACGCGTTCGGCGGGCAGGTCATCGGCTCGACCGCCAGCGCCCGCCTGCGGTGCGGCGGGTCCAGCGGGTCGCCGGTGAACACCTGCAGCCACCGGTAGCCCTGGCCTGCCCAGAACGAGACCTGCACGTCGGCCGTACTCAGCCGTGCCCAGGCCCGGCCGCCGGCATCCCTGGCCAGGCCGGTGAATGCATGGTCGAGACGGACACTGCCGATCGCGCGGGCCATGCGGAAGTCATACGGCGTGCCGGAGACATCCTGCGGCCCGGCGGCCGGTATCCCGCGCGGGCCCGGCGGGAGCCACTGCGCCGCCGGCAGCGCGAGCTCGCAGTCGTCAATGCCCGGCGGGCCGGCGGTCAGGTACGGATGAGACCCGGTGCCATACGGGGCCGGTCTGGTGCCCGCGTTCCGCGCCGTGATGGTGACGTGCAGCCCGTCATCGGCGCCGAGCCGGTACTCGGCGGCGAGGTGCAGGCAGAAGGGGTAGCCAGCGCGCCCGTGCAGCAGGTGGCTGAGCAGCACGCGGTCAGCGTCGTGTCGCTCCGCCCGCCAGCCTGCCCATCGGGTCAGGCCGTGAATCGCGTTTCCCTGAGCTGGCTCGCTCAGGTCTAGCTGGCAGTCCATTCCCCCGAAGCTGTAGCGCCCGCCGTCAATCCGGTTCGGCCACGGCGCGAGCAACTGGCCGGCCGCCGCCGGCGGCAGCTCGTCGGGCCCGTATTCCGAGATGACCGGCCGGCCGCGGTAAGTCAGCTGGCGCAGGCCAGCGCCGAGTTCGGTAACCGCGGCACGATAGCCGCCAGCGGAGATTTCGTACTGCGCGCCGGTCAGCGGAATCGAGGTCGGCTTTTCCATGATGCCCATCTTGCTTGCCCGCCGGCCGGCCATCAGGCTTGCCCCAGCCATGAATGCCGGCGAGGCTGCTTGGGGAGCGGGGGACCGTCAGCCCCGCCAGCAATTGCACGATAACTGCCCCGGAGGCGCATGCGGGCGAAGTTGGCCAACACGGTCTGTTCCACCCGTGTCGTGACCGCTTCCCGGTGCGGCATGATCGAGTCATCCCGGGACTGACCCGCGACTGACCTGGCCGGCGAGCAGGGCAAACGCCCTGCTGCTGCGGCTGGCGACCCACTGCCACGTGCTTGCTCGGGTGCGCGGGGCGGCAGGAGCCGCCGGCGGGCGGCTGGCCCCAAGTTACGTCGGCGTGTCGGCTGCAAATGGCTGGTGACCTGCGAAGACTTCGCAGAATCGGTCAAAGAACGTAGCCAGAAAGACCAGGGGCAGGGTCGACCGTGATAGCTCTTTGATCGTCAGCGATCTTCTCCGGACGGCTCGTTCGCCGCTCCGGCTGAGGTCATGTAGCCAGAACGTTGTCTTGCCTCGGACGACGTTTCGGCAGGTCATAGCACGAATTTGCATACCGAAGATCAAGTAACTTCGGGCTAGCCCGGGAAACGCGCCACGATTCCGCGGCGGAACCCGGGATTCCCCGGTACGCCCTGGGTTGCCAGGTCAGCCAGGCGGAGCCGCGGCAGGTTACCGATGCGGGATCAGCAGGCCGGTCCTGACCGCTTCCGCCGCGAGCACGCCGAACAGATAGAAATAGGCGGACTCTTCGTCCTCGAATGTGCGCACTTCGTG
>DATGVY010000685.1:0-1980 GCA_035299845.1 Streptosporangiaceae bacterium | reverse complement strand
TGGGCGGCTTCGACATAGGCGTCGGCCATCGCCGCGGTGGTGGCAATGTTGTAGTCGAACGTCCTGGCCGTCAGCTCCAGCGCCGCACCTCGCGACCGCGTCAGGGCCGGCCTCCGCTGCGATGGCGGCGGAGATGACCTTGGACATGACGAGGGAGCCTCTTCCGACTGACTGGTTAGTTGAAGCCAAGCACAGGAGGAGAGAGGCTGTCAACTATTCGTTTAGTTAGGTAAGGTGCAGGCATGGTGGGCGACGCCCAGGCGACACAACGGCGGCTGCTGGAGGCGGCCACGCAGGAGTTCGCCGCACGCGGGATCGCCGGGGCCCGCGTGGACCGCATCGCCGCGGCCGCCAAGTCCAACAAGGCGCAGATTTACCACTACTTCGGGAGCAAGGACCAGCTGTTCGACGCGGTGTTCAACGCCATGGTCGTGGAGACCCTGCGCGAGGTGCCCATCGACGTAGCCGACTTGCCCGGGTACGCCGGCCGGCTATTCGACGGCTACCAGCGGAACCCGCAGATCGCGCGGCTGGCCACCTGGTACCGACTCGAGCGGGCCGGCACCGACGCACCGCTGGAGATGGTCGTGAAGAGCAACCGCGACAAGGTCGAGGCGATCTCGCGGGCTCAGCGGTCGGGAGAGCTGCCGTCCCATTTCGCGGCCGCCGACCTGCTGGCCCTGGTTCTAGCGCTCGCCGCCCTGTGGGACTCCGCCACGCCGGAGTTCGCCGAACTGACCAGCACGTACACGGCGGCGCGCCAGCGGCGTGTCGTCACCGACGCCGTCGCCGCGGTGCTCGCGAGATAGCCCGGGGGGCGGCCCATGACCAGAGTGCAGGACGGCATCGACCGGTTTCGCCGGCCCGAATACCGGCGCCTGCTCGCGGCCGCCCGGCGCTCGCTGGAACACACCGGCGGTGACCTGAGCCGCAGCGTGGCCGTCGCGAGCCCCAGCGAGGCCGAGCGCAAGGCGATCATCAACGTGACCGGGCACTACCGGCTCCCGGTGGCCGGCCGGGTCAGCGTGCGCCTGGCCGATCTCGACGAAGCCGCCCGCGAGGCCACCGGCCTGACCCTCGGTGACCTGCTGGCCGAGTTCGGCGACCTGGGACGGCGCGAGGGCTGAGGCGAAGACCCGCGGCGCCAATTCGCTTACGGTCCGCCAGTCCGGCCCATAAGGGCCAGATGCCTTGAATCCTGGCTCCCGTTAGCTACACGGCAAACTGGGCAATTGCCAGGATGCGCGCAAAGCTCCTCGGAAACAGGGGATAGCACCGACAACCGCTAGCAAATAGGCGCTCTTCCTGCCATCTGGCTTGAATTCATGACATAGCCAGATGGCAGGTGCGCGGATCATTTTCCAAGAGTGCCTTTGTCATTACCAGGTCTTGACGGCAGCTCCGATATTGATAAGGGTTAGGCCTGGAAGGCGGACCCCGCTGATCTTGCCTTGACCGCCACCTTTAGAGCCTTTGACGGCTGGGGGGACCAGTGTATTACTCTGCCAGTTTGGCGAGCCTGACCGCCTTTTCCGCTGCGGCCAGTTTGCCCCATTCCAGCGCCTTCTGGCTTGTCGCGCGGGTTCTGCTTGATTCGGCGGGAGGGTTGTTCGGCCTATACCTCGCGGTCATGATCGGCTTGTTGCTGATCGGCGGGGCCATGCGGTTGGGCCGGCGCGTCGCTGACCGCTCGTCGGAGCAGTCCGCGTGAGAGCTGGCCTCCGGTCCCCCGCGGCCCGGGCGGCGCGCGCCACCCGCTGGGTATTCGTCGTCACCGCGATGCTGGCGCTCGGCGCGGGCGTGCTGAGCCGGCCGGCTGCCGCGGGCGTGCTGAGCCCGCCCGCGGCAACCGGCCGCGCCGCGAGTCATGCGGTGATCCGGATCGCCCCGGCGCTGCACCCGGCATTCCGCGTGGACGTCTCCCGCTATCCCCAGGTGGGGCTGGTCGTCACGGTTCCGCAGCCCAGCGGACCGGCCCTG
>DATGVY010000684.1:0-2346 GCA_035299845.1 Streptosporangiaceae bacterium | reverse complement strand
GCCGCTGCTGGCGGACTACGCGGAGCCGGCCGTCCTGGCCCGGGTGCTGCTCAACCGCGGGGTCCTGCAGCTCACCACCGGTCACGTCCGGCGCGCGCGCGCCGACCTCCGCTCGTGCCAGCGCATCGCCACGGATGACGGCCTCGACCTGATCGCGGCCAAGGCCATGCACAACCAGGGCTACTGCGATCTGCTGGCCGGGGACATTCCCGGTGCGCTGCATCTGTTCAGCGCCGCCGCCGATGCGTACCGGCAGAACGCACCCGGGTGCCTGCCCGTGCTGGCCATGGACCGGGCCCGCGCGCTACTCGCGGCCGGACTGGCCGCCGACGCCGCAACCGAGCTGGACAGCGCGATCAGCTCGTTCCGGCGCCAGCGGCTCGAACAGGATCAGGCCGAGGCGGAACTGGCCCGGTCCCAGGCGGCGCTGGGCGCGGGCGACCATGCCGCCGCGCGCCGCTGGGCGGCCACCGCCGGGCGCCGCTTTCGCCGCCGTGGCAACGACGCCTGGGCCGCCGTGGCCGAACTCACCCGGCTGCGGGCCAGGTCCGCATCGGCCGGGCGGCCCGGGAGCACCGCAGCCGAGGCGGTACGTCTGGCCGGACGGCTGCGTGGCTGCGGGCTCAGCGACGACGCGGCCGTGGCCGAGCTGATCGCCGCCCGAGGGATGCTCGCGGCGGGCCGCAGCCGCGAGGCGGAGCGCCGGATAGCGGCGGTGCGGTGCCGGGGGCAGGCGGTATCGCTGGATGTCAGCCTGCTGCGCCGGCTCGCCCGGGCCGAACTTGCGGAGCGTAGCGGGCGGACCGGGGCGGCGCTGGCCGAGCTTCGGGCGGGTCTGGCCACCGTGCATGCCCGCCGTGGCCGGCTGGGCAGTCTTGACCTGCAGACCGGCGCCGCGGCCCGGGGCGCTGAGCTGGCCGCCGCGGGCCTGCGGCTGGCGCTGGACCGCGGATCCGCGCCGCTGGTGTTCGCCTGGCTGGAACGCTCCCGTGCGCAGGCGTTCCGGATCCGGCCGGTGCGGCCGCCCACCGACCCGCGGGCCGCCGCAGCGGTGGCCGAGCTGCGCCAGCTCAGCCACCTGATCCGGAGCGCTGAGATGAACGGCCGTCGCGACCCGGCCAGCGTCGCCAGGCGTGCCGAGCTGCAGCGCGGGCTCAGGGAACACAGCTGGCAGGCCGACGGTGACGGCCAGACCAGCGCCCAGGCCAGCCTCGGCGAGGTGACCGCGGCCCTCAGCGAGAGCGGGCAGAGCCTGGTCAGCCTCCTGGCCCAGGGCGGCCGCCTGCTCGGGGTCGCTGTGAGCAAGAAGTCCGCGCGGCTCATCGAGCTGGGCGACTTCGAAGCGGCCGCGGAGGCGGCCAGGCGGCTGAGCGCCGATCTGGACACGCTCGCTGGCCGGCGGCTGCCCGCCCGTCTTGAGGCCGTGATCAGGGAGTCGATCCGGAACCAGACCGAGCTGCTGACCGCCGAGATCACGGCGCCGCTGCGGCACTGGCTGGGCGAGGACGGCGTCGTGGTGGTCCCGGCGGGCGCGCTGGCGAGCATCCCCTGGAACCTGCTGCCCGACCTGCGTGGCCGCCCGGTCACGGTCTGCCCGTCCGCGTCCGCGTGGCTGGCGGCGTGGCGGCGCGGCCAGGACGCCGCGGGCGAGGTGGGGACGAGGCCGCCGACCCTGGTCGCTGGACCCGACCTACGGCACGCGCCACGGGAAATCGTTGAGATAGCGAAGGTCTATCCCGGCTGCCGGCCGCTGCTCGCGAAGGCGGCCACCGTGGACGCCACGCTGCACGCACTCGACGGCGCCCCGATCGCGCACCTGGCGGCGCACGGGCACCACGACCGCCAGAATGTCCTGTTCTCCCGGCTCGACCTGGCGGATGGCCCGCTGATGGCCTACGACATCCAGCGGCTCACGGCCGCTCCCCGTCAGGTGATCCTCTCGGCCTGCGATGTCGGGCGGGCCATCGTGCGCCCGGGCGACGAGCTTCTTGGCTTCACCGCGGCACTGCTCTACGCCGGGACGGCCTCCGTGATCTCCAGCGTCACCCGGGTCCCCGACGACGCCACCGTGGGCGTGATGACCGCGTACCACCGCGCGCTCACGGTGGGGGCCAGGCCGGCTGAGGCGCTGGCTGGCGCGGCCATGGCGGAGCCATTCAGCCCCTTCGTCTGCTTCGGGTCCGGCTGACCGGATCGCCCGGAATTGCCCGCGCGATGACACCGGATGCCGTGCTGGCGGTCACCCAGAGTGAGCTAACGACCGCGGCGGCGCTCAGCCCTCTTCAGCGTGACCACCGTGGACACGATGATGATCAGGAGGACGCCCGATATCACCCAGTTGATCAT
>DATGVY010000683.1:0-1975 GCA_035299845.1 Streptosporangiaceae bacterium | reverse complement strand
ACACCCGAGGAGACCCGCCGCAGAACCCGTCACGTGACCGGCTCAGGCAACGTCCTGCGACAGGCTAAGCGACACCTGGGGAAGGAAGACGTTTTCCACCGTGGTGCGGTGCCGGTACCAGTGCTCGGCCGCCACCGCCCTGTCGGGCGCAGTCACGTCCAGGTTCGTCAGGATGAACGAGTAAGCGTAGATCGCGCCGGCGTTGGCGAGTTCGGGGAAGGGCAGGGCCCGCTGGTCCGGGTGCAGGGTCCGGCGCCGCCGTGACCGCGGGTCGGCGGAGACCTGCGCCGGGTCGAGGCGGACCCGGCGGATCAGCAGCCGGGTGGTGGCCGGCCACCAGTCCGGGCAGTAGTCCGCCACGGCGACCTGCGCATTGTCCATGCCGATCGCATCGTGCCAGTCGCCTTCGGCGATGCCGGCCAGCAGCCGCCACAAGGGCGCGATCCGCTTCGCGCCGATCGCGAACGCGATGTGCTCGTCGTGCGCGGCGCGGGCGAGCGCGCCGGCGAAGTACCCGGCGTCGGCGCGCAGCGCCACCCGCCCGGCCCGGGCCGCCGCGGGCAGGCAGGCCAGCGCGCGGCGCAGCAGGGCAGGCGCGGTCGCCCGCGGGTCATCGGTCCCGGCCCCGAGGCCGGCGGCCAGCACGATCTCGGTCTCCGCCCAGGTGGCCACGTGCGGCCTGCCGACCCGCTGGCCCTGGTGGTTATAGGCCACGCCGCGCTTCTTGCGGCCGTAGACCTCCACGTCAGTGGTATCCAGGTCGATCGTGACCGGCCCTTCGGTCAGCGCCGCCGCCCGCTCCGGCGGCAGCCGGTCCAGCATCCGCCCCGTCACGGCCGCCAGCCCGGCCTCCACCGCCTGCCACTGCGCCGGGGTGACCCGCCGGGCCAGGCCCGCCGCGGTCGTGGACGACATGCCCGGCACCGGGGTGAGGCGCTGCCCCGCCTGATCGGCGCGCTGCCGGTCCAGCCCGGCCAGGAAGTCCTCCCCGGCCAGCTGCGCCGCCGCGATCCCGGTCAGCAGCTCCCCGGCGCCGAAGCCGCGGTCCCGCTGCTTGATCGGCCCGGTCGCGGCGTCGATCGCCTCGATCACGCCCAGCCGCCCGCACAGCTCGGTGACCGCCGCCAGGCCCGCGTTCGCCGTCAGCGCCGCATCCGGCGCGCCGACCCGGGCCTGCTGCCGCTTCGGTTTCCTGCCGCGTATCCTGCTCACCAGATAGGTGCCTCTCCACCTGAGATGATCGTTACTTCGCAGAGATCATCATCCCAGGCCAGAGCGGCACCTATCGGCATCTCCAGGCCGTGTCGCCGGCCCTACTCGCGGATTCGGGTCAGAAGAGAACACCAGTCGGCTCGTCGCCGCGATCCTGCACATACTGCGGCCGGAGGCGGCACGAGCAGCCCACCGAGCCGCAAGAGGCCAGGCCGCGCAACTAGTCGGCCAGCCAGGTTCTCATGCGACTTCCGGATCCGCCTCACCCACGCTCTTGCCGAGGCAGCACCGGCAACTTCACGACGATCTTCCTCGCGCAAACCGGTCCCGCTCCGTGAAGGCATTTAGGGACGAGTTGAATGCCCTCGTCGGAACGGGCGAGCGATGGGGATGGATCTTCCGATGCCCGGCCCTTCCCGGGCAAAGCCCGCTCCGCCAGTACCCTCCGCAGGCAAGCAACGCTGACTACTTGCGGCAGTATGAATCCTGGCGGGCGAAGGTCATCGCTGATGAGAAACGGTCGCAGCAAGCTTATGAGCATGTCCCGCTGCTTTGGCCCAGCGGGCCCATTAGCAGACAGGCGATGATCAGCGTATTTGGTGGTACTGCTCCCGGCGTGAAGGCGCTGCTTGCCACGCTCGGATCCTCACTTCTCGGCATGCAGCAAGTGACGATAATTAACCTCGCTGATAGCCACGCGGCGGATCCGCTGATCCAGCTGGCCGAACTGTGTGGCATGCCCGCGCAGGTCGACGCCATCTCA
>DATGVY010000682.1:0-19989 GCA_035299845.1 Streptosporangiaceae bacterium | reverse complement strand
CCGCGCGGGGGCTGGCGGCAGCGACCACGCCGAGGCTGACGCCCGCGCGGGGGCTGGCGGCAGCGACCACGCCGAGGCTGACGCCCGCGCGGAGGCTATGGCCGCGATCGAGCGCATCGCCGCACGGGAGCACCTGACCGTGCTCGGCTGGCGCCGCGTCCCGCATGATCCCGCCTGCTGCGGCGCGGGCGCACGGGCGGCACTGCCGTGGCTCTGGCAGCTCTTCGTCGCGGGGGCGGCGGGCGAGACCGGGCTGGCGCTCGACCGGCTGGCGTTCTGCCTGCGAAAGCAGGCCGAGCGCGAGGCGGGCGTGTACTTCGCGAGCCTGTCATCGGCGACGATCGTGTACAAGGGGATGCTCACCCCGCCCCAGCTCGAGCAGTTCTACCCGGACCTGTCCGATGTCAGGTACTCATCCGCCCTGGCGCTCGTGCACTCGCGGTTCTCCACGAACACCTTCCCGTCCTGGCCGCTGGCGCATCCGTACCGGTACGCCGCCCACAACGGCGAGATCAACACGATCAGGGGTAACCGTAACTGGATGCGGGCGCGCGAGGCGATGCTGGCCACCGACTTGATCAGGCCCGATGCCGCCGGCCGGGGAATCGAGCGGCTGCTGCCGGTGCTGGACGAGACCGCCAGCGACTCAGCGAGCTTCGACTCGTGCCTGGAATTGCTGCGGCTCGGCGGCCGGTCGCTGCCGCACGCCGTGCTCATGATGATTCCGGAGCCGTGGGAGAACAACGCGGAGATGGATCCCGCCCGGCGGGCCTTCTACCGGTTCCACGCCACACTGATGGAGCCGTGGGACGGGCCCGCGCTGATCGCGTTCACCGACGGCGCGCTGATCGGCGCCGTGCTCGACAGGAACGGGCTGCGGCCCGGCAGGTACTGGGTGACGAATGACGGGCTGGTCGTGCTGGCCAGCGAGGTAGGCGTGCTGGACGTCGACCCGGCGACAGTGATCAGGAAGGGCAGGCTGCAGCCGGGCCGGATCTTCCTGGCCGACACCGCGAGCGGCAGGATCATCGAGGACGAGGAGGTGAAGGCGTCGCTCGCCGCCGAGCACCCGTACGAGGACTGGCTGCACGCGGGGCTGATGCACCTCGGCGACCTGCCGGACCGGGAGCGCGTACTGTCCGACAGCCAGGAATTGCACACCCAGCAGCAGCTATTCGGCTACACCGAGGAGGAACTCCGGGTCGTGCTCGCGCCAATGGCGCGCACCGGCGCCGAGCCCATCGGCTCGATGGGCGATGACACCCCGCTGGCCGTGCTCTCCGGCCGGCCGCAGCTTGTCTATGACTACTTCTCCCAGCTGTTCGCCCAGGTCACCAACCCGCCGCTGGACGCGATCAGGGAAGAGCTCGTCACCTCGCTGGCGTCATCGACTGGCCCGGAGCGCAACTTCTTCGACCCGGGCCCCGCCTCCTGCCGGCAGATCGTGCTGCCGTACCCGGTGCTCAGCGACGGCGATCTCGCGAAGATCATCCACATCAACGACGACGGTGACCTGCGCGGCTTCGCCGTCCATGTGGTCGACGGGCGCTACCGGGTGGCGGGCGGCGGCCCGGCGCTCCGGCACCGGCTGGCTGAGATCCGGGCCGAGGTATCCGCGGCGATCTCGGCCGGCGCCCGGATCATCGTCCTGTCCGACCGGTGCACTGCCACGCAGGGCGGCCAGCCGGAGACCGGCGGCGAGCCCGAGACTGGCGGCCTGCCGGAGACGGGCGGCCCGGCCGATCCGGGCGCGCTGGCGCCGATTCCCTCGCTGCTGCTCACCGGCGCCGTGCACCACCACCTGATCAGGTCGAAGACCCGGGCGATGGCCGGCCTCATCGTGGAGAGCGGCGACGCGCGCGAGTGTCACCACATCGCGCTGCTCATCGGCTACGGCGCCGCCGCCGTCTGCCCGTACCTGGCGGTCGAGTCGGCCGAGGACATGGTGCGGCGCGGCGTGCTGGAGGGCGTCACCGCGCGGAAGGCGGCCGCCAACGTCATCAAGGCGCTCGGCAAGGGCCTGCTGAAGATCATGTCCAAGATGGGGGTATCCACGGTCGCGTCCTACACCGGCGCCCAGATCTTCGAGGCGATCGGGCTCGGCGAGGAGGTCGTCGGCGAGTGCTTCGCCGGAACCTCGTCCCGCCTCAGCGGGATCGGCTTCGACGTACTTGCCGACGAGGCGGCGGCCCGGCACGCCCGGGCGTTCCCTGCCCTCGGGATCAGGCCCCCGCACCGGCGGCTGGAGACTGGCGGGGAGTACCAGTGGCGCCGTGATGGCGAACCGCACCTGTTCAATCCGGAGACCGTCTTCAAGCTGCAGCATGCGACGCGCAGCAAGCGCCGTGATGTCTTCGCCGAGTACACGCGTCTTGTCGACAGCCAGTCGGAGCGGCTGATGACGCTGCGAGGCCTGCTGCGGATCCGCGGTATCGACGAGCCCGCCGGCCTGCGGTCCGGCCCCGGCCCAACCCGCGCAACGCCACATCGAGCGGGTCAGAACCCGGACAACGCCACATCGGGCGGGCTGCCAGCCGACGCCACCGCGGACGGCGCCGGCGACCGCGGTGCGGACGGCGCCGCCAGCCGCGGTGCTGACGGCGCCGCCGAGCCCGCGCCGCGGCGGCCGGTCCCGCTGGACGAGGTCGAGCCGGCCGCCAGCATCGTGCGGAGGTTCTCCACCGGCGCGATGTCCTACGGATCCATCTCCGCCGAGGCGCACCAGACACTGGCGATCGCGATGAACCGGCTGGGCGCCAGGTCCAACACCGGTGAGGGCGGCGAGGATCCCGACCGCTACGTGCCCGACGCTAACGGCGACCTGCGCAGGTCCGCCGTGAAGCAGGTCGCGAGCGGCAGGTTCGGGGTGACCAGCGAGTACCTCGTCAACGCCGACGACCTGCAGATCAAGATGGCGCAGGGCGCGAAACCCGGGGAGGGCGGGCAGCTGCCCGGCAACAAGGTGTACCCGTGGATCGCCAGGACCAGGTACTCCACCCCGGGCGTCGGGCTGATCTCGCCGCCGCCGCACCACGACATCTACTCGATCGAGGACCTCGCTCAGCTGATCCACGACCTGAAGAACGCCAACCCGGCCGCGCGGGTGCACGTCAAGCTGGTCGCGGAGGTCGGCGTGGGCACCGTCGCGGCCGGCGTGGCCAAGGCACATGCCGACGTGGTGCTGATCTCGGGCCACGACGGCGGCACCGGCGCGTCGCCGCTGACCAGCATCAAGCACGCCGGCGCGCCGTGGGAACTCGGCCTGGCCGAGACCCAGCAGACCTTGCTCCGCGCGCGCCTGCGGGACCGGATCGTCCTGCAGGCGGACGGCCAGCTGAAGACCGGCCGCGACGTGATCATCGCGGCGCTGCTCGGCGCCGAGGAGTTCGGCTTCGCGACCGCGCCGCTGGTGGTCGCCGGCTGCGTAATGATGCGGGTCTGCCACCTGGACACCTGCCCGGTCGGCGTCGCCACCCAGAATCCGGAGCTGCGCGGCAGGTTCGCCGGGAAGGCCGAGTTCGTCGTCAGCTTCTTCGAGTTCCTGGCCGAGGAAGTCCGCGAGTACCTGGCCATGCTCGGCTTCCGCACGCTGGCGGAGGCCGTCGGCCACGCCGAGCTGCTCGACGCCAGCGCCGCGGCGTGGCACTGGAAGGCATCCGGCCTGGACCTCAGCCCGATGCTGGCCGTGCCCGCGCTGCCGCCCGGCGCCGCCAGGCACAACGCGATCAGCCAGGATCACGGCCTGGACCGGGCCCTGGATCACACGCTGATCGAGCTGGCCGAGGGGGCACTGCGCGATGGCCGGCCAGTCACCCTGGAACTCCCCGTTCGCAATGTCAACAGGACCGTCGGGACGATGCTCGGCTGTGAAGTGACCAGGCGCTGGGGCGGCGAGGGCCTGCCGGACAACACGATCGACATCTCCTTCCGCGGGTCGGCCGGGCAGTCGTTCGGCGCCTTCCTGCCGCGCGGGATCACGCTGCGGCTGGCCGGCGACGCCAACGACTACCTCGGCAAGGGCCTGTCCGGCGGGCGGATCATCGCGGCCCCCGACCCGGCGGCGGCCTTCGCGGCCGAGGAACAGGTTATCGCCGGCAACGTGATCGGCTATGGCGCGACATCCGGCGAGATCTTCCTGCGCGGCGTGGTCGGCGAGCGGTTCTGCGTGCGGAACTCCGGCGCCACGGCGGTCGCCGAGGGCACCGGCGATCACGGCTGCGAGTACATGACCGGCGGCCGAGTCGCGGTGCTCGGGCCGGTCGGCAGGAATTTCGCGGCCGGGATGTCCGGTGGCATCGCCTACCTGCTGGATCCCGACCCGCGCCAGGTCAACGTGGAGATGGCCGACCTGGAGCCGCTCGGAGCCGGCGATGACGAGTTCCTGGCGGACCTGGTCAGCCGGCATCTCGCCGAGACGGGATCGGCGGTCGCCGCCCGGCTGCTGGCCGACTGGGACGCAAGCCAGGCCAGGTTCGGCCGGGTGATGCCCAAAGACTACAAGCGGGTGCTCGCGGCGGCCCGGCGGGCCGAGAGCGAGGGGCTTGACGTACACCAGGCCGTCATGGCCGCCGCGGGCGGCTAGCAGGCACCGGGCAGCGGATCGCGCGCCGCGCGCAGCGCGAGGCACCGAGCCGCAGATCGCGCGTTACGCGGCAGAGGGAGGCAGCATGGCAGACCCGAGGGGATTCATGACCACGCCGCGGCGGACGCCGCAGCGGCGCCCGGTCGACGTCCGGATCCAGGACTGGCGCGAGGTATACACGGAGTTCGGCCAGGCCGAGCTTGAGCGGCAGGCCGGGCGCTGCATGGACTGCGGCATCCCGTTCTGCCATGGCGGCTGTCCGCTCGGGAACCTGATCCCGGAGTGGAACGACCTGGTCTGGCGCCATGACTGGCAGGAGGCGGCCGAGCGGCTGCACGCGACCAACAACTTCCCTGAGTTCACTGGCCGGCTATGCCCGGCGCCATGCGAGACCGCGTGCGTGCTCGGTATCAACGCCGAGCCGGTGGCGATCAAGCAGGTCGAGGTGGAGATCATCGACCGGGCCTGGGCGGAGGGCTGGGTGCAGCCGCAGCGGGCGTCTCGCGCTGCCCTGGCGGATGGCGGGAAGGTCGCCGTGATCGGCTCCGGGCCGGCCGGCCTTGCTGCCGCGCAGCAGCTCACCAGGGCAGGCCACGCGGTGACGGTATACGAGCGCGCCGACGCTCCCGGCGGCCTGCTCCGCTACGGGATTCCCGAGTTCAAGCTGGAGAAGCAGCACCTGGACCGGCGGCTGGCCCAGCTGCGTGCCGAGGGCACGAGCTTCCGCTGCGGGGTGAACGCAGGGACGGACATCACCGCCGCCCGGCTGCGCGCCTCGCATGACGTGATCGTGCTGGCGGGCGGCGCCACCGTGCCGCGTGGCCTGCCGGTGCCCGGTGCCGGGCTGGACGGCATTCACCAGGCGATGGAGTACCTGCCGCTGGCCAACCGGGCGGTCGCCGGCGATGGTCCGGCCGACCCGGCCATCTCCGCCCGCGGGCGCGACGTGGTGATCATCGGCGGCGGTGACACCGGCGCCGACTGCCTGGGCACCGCGTTGCGGCAGGGTGCCAGGTCGGTCACCCAGCTGGAGATCATGCCGCGGCCGCCGGCCCGCCGGCCCGCTGGCCAGCCCTGGCCCACGTACCCGATGATCTACCGGGTTTCCGGCGCGCACGAGGAGGGCGGCAAGCGCGTCTACGCCGTCTCGACGCAGGGGTTCGATGGCGACGAGGCCGGCCGGGTGCGGGCGCTGCGGCTAGTCGAGGTAGCGCACTCGGCTGAGGGCTTCCGCCAGAAAGGAGGGACGGAACGGGAACTCGGTTGTGATCTTGTCCTGCTCGCGATGGGGTTTACCGGGGCTGACCGTGACGGCCTCCTCACCGGCCTCGGCGTTGACATGGACCCGCGGGGCAACGTCGCGCGGGACGGCTCGTACGCGACGTCAGTCCCCGGTGTCTTCGTGGCCGGCGATATGGGCCGCGGCCAGTCGCTGATCGTGTGGGCCATTGCCGAGGGCCGGTCGGCCGCGGCGGCGGCGGACCTGTACCTGCGCGGCGAGACGGTGCTGCCGACCGCAATCCCGCCGGCCGCCGTGCCGCTCAGGGCCTAGCGGGCGGCCAAGGCCGGCCGGGCTGCAAGGTGTGGCCGGGCCGCCAGGGGGCGGGCCGGGCCTGCCACGGGGGGCCGCGCTGCCAAGGCCGCCGGCCGCCAGGGGCGCTGGGCGCGCTATGTCGCCTGGCGCCCGGGCCCGCGGCCTGGTGAGCTGGCTCTCGTGGTGAGCGGGTAACGTCACTCAACATGTCGGCGGCCTTCCTACCGAGCCCCTCCCGTGCGGTATGGCACCTGGGCCCGGTGCCGGTCCGGGCCTACGCGATCTGCATCATCCTGGGCGTTCTCGTCGCGCTCAGGGTCGCCGCCCGGCGGTACCGGAAGATCGGCGGCCGGGAGAGCGTGATGCTGGACGTCGCGATGGTCGCTGTCCCGGCCGGCCTGATCGGCGCCCGCGCCTACAGCATCGTCACCGATCACCAGCTGTACATCGGGCACGGCCAGGACTGGACCGCCGTGCTGCGGATCTGGGATGGCAAGATCGGCCTTCCCGGCGCCGTGGCCGCGGGCGCGCTCGGGGCATGGGCCGCGTGCCGCCGGGCCGGTGTCGCCTTCGGGCCGGTGGCCGGCGCCGTTGCGCCCGGCCTGGCCTTCGGTCAGGCGATCGGCCGCTGGGGCAACTGGTTCAGCCAGGCGCTCTACGGCCGGCCGGCAACGCTGCCCTGGGCGGTTGAGATCGCCCCGGAGCATCGCGTCCGGGGCTACGAGAACTTTGCCACCTTCCAGCCAGCGTTCCTGTACGAGTCCATCTGGGACGTGCTCGTCGGCCTGCTGGTGATCTACGCCATGCGGCGGTTCGTGCTCACCGGCGACCGGGCCTTCGCGCTCTACGCAGGCACCTACGCGATCGGCGGGTTCTGGATTCAGTCGCTGCGGATCGACCCGTCCCACCACATTCTCGGCCTGCGGGTCAACCAGTGGGTGATGGCCGCCGTGCTGGCCGGCGCGATCGCCTACCTGTACCTGACCAGGCACAAGCGGGGGCCGGATGATCTCAAGGCCGCCGCGGGCCCGGCGGCTGGCCCGGCCGTGCGCGGTGCCGACCGGGAGTTGCCGGCGATCGGCTAGGTGGGCCGGCCAGGACCGCGGCCGCACCCGCCGCACCCGCACCCCCCGCACCCGCACCCCCCGCACCCGCACCCCGCGCAGGTGACAGAGCAAGCCGGATGAGCCAGCCAGCGAGCGCGCCGTGCGGTGCCGGGAGCGGGACTCGAACCCGCACGCCCTTTCGGGCAGATGCTTTTGAGGCATCCATGTCTGCCGAT
Organism: Streptosporangiaceae bacterium; assembly: GCA_035299845.1. Classification (GTDB taxonomy): domain Bacteria; phylum Actinomycetota; class Actinomycetes; order Streptosporangiales; family Streptosporangiaceae; genus Palsa-506. The sequence goes on along the minus strand of DATGVY010000682.1, from coordinate 12,591 downwards.
TCCATCATCCCGGCATGCTCGAACCGCTGGTCGGCATCTGGGCGCCGCGCAGGGGAACCCGCAGGCTAATCTACTCCCGCCCAGGTACGCTCTGCGCGTGAGCCAGCCGCACTTTCGGGTCGTGATCGCCGAAGACGAAGCACTGATCCGGCTTGACCTCAAGGAGATGCTGGAGGAGGAGGGCTATGTCGTCGCCGGCGAGGCGGCCGACGGCGAGACGGCCGTGTCCCTTACCGAGAGCCTCCGGCCTGACCTGGTGATCCTTGACGTCAAGATGCCGGTGCTTGACGGAATCACTGCCGCCGAGCGGATCGCGGCAGCTCACCTCGCGCCGGTCGTGATCCTGACCGCCTTCTCCCAGCGCGAGCTTGTCGAGCGGGCCAGGGACGCGGGCGCGATGGCGTACCTGGTCAAGCCGTTCACCAAGGCCGACCTCGTCCCGGCCATCGAGATCGCCGCGAGCCGGTTCCAGGAGATCACCGCGCTTGAGTCTGAAGTCGGAACGCTGCGGGACCGGCTCGAGGTGCGGAAACTGCTCGACCGGGCGAAGGGACTGCTGCAGGCTGAACGCGGGATGACCGAGGCCGAGGCGTTCCGCTGGATTCAGAAATCCTCGATGGACCGCCGGATGACCATGCGCGCCGTGGCGGCGGAGTTGCTGCCCGATGGCCAGCCAGGGCCCGGCCCGGCGGCGGAGTCCGGGCCCGGCCCGGCCGCGCCGCCCGGCGAGAGCTGACCTGCCGGCGCAGCAGGCAGGGCCGGGCACGCTACCCCCGTTGCGGACCGGCCCCGCCGCTTGCGCCGCCGCCCGCCCGCGTGCAGCGGACGGCGGCCGGAGCCCGGACGACCTTTGGTGCCATGTCGGCCTTCCCCGGGCCGGCACGTTCTCTACTCGGCGCTCCGGGCTCTGTCCCACCACGGTAGCGACGCGCCATCCCGCGGCGCAAAGACACGGGCACACCCTGGCCGGTATGTGCAGAACGTCCGGCCCGCAGCCGGCCTCCGGCCGTCAGCGGCCGGCCGTCAGCGGCGCGCGGTCGCCGCGTCAGCCCTCGGCGCGCAGCCGGCGGTCAGCGGCCGGCCTGCCGGGAACGGCATCGCGCAGCAGGCAGCTGAGCCTGGCCGTGCAGACCCGCCTGCCGAGGTCGTCCGTGATGACGATCTCGTACGTCGTCAGCGTCCGCCCGCCGTGCAGCAGGGTCGCCACGCCGGTCACCTCGCCGTCCGCGACGCCGCGGTGATGCGTGGCGCTGATCTCGATCCCGACGGTGACGCGGTCACGCCCAGCGTGCAGGGCCGACCCGAGCGAGCCCAGCGTCTCGGCGAGGACGCAGGATGCGCCGCCGTGCAGCAGCCCGTACGGCTGCGTATTGCCTGCGACCGGCATGGAGCCGACCACTCGCTCCGAGGTAGCCGCCAGGATCTTGATGCCCATCCGGCTGACCAGCGTGTCGGGGCCAGCTTCGGCGAAGGCCGCCGTGACCTGCTCCCCGCGATCCTGCTCCACCGGCACCTCCGAGTTCATGACGGACGCATGTTCGCCGCATCAGGCAGCCTAGGATTCAGGGGTGGCTGCCACGAACCCGGCCCGGCCGGCCGACCATGACCTGCAGCGGGACAGGCTGCTCCTGCTCGACGGGCATTCCCTCGCCTACCGGGCGTTCTTCGCACTGCCCGCGGAGAATTTCTCCACCACCACGGGGCAGCCGACCAACGCGGTCTACGGGTTCACCGCGATGCTCATCAACGTGCTGCGAGACGAGCGGCCGACCCATATCGCTGTCGCCTTCGACCGCAGCGAGCCGACGTTCAGGCACGAGCAGTATGTCGAGTACAAGGCGAACCGGCGGGAAACCCCGGTGGACTTCCGTGGCCAGCTGAGCCTGATCTTCGAGGTCCTTGACGCGCTCGGGATCCGGCGGCTGTCGCTGGCCGGATACGAGGCCGACGACATCATCGCGACGCTGGCCACCCAGGCCGCCGCCGATGACATGGGCGTGCTGATCGTGACCGGCGACCGGGACGCGCTGCAGCTGGTCACCGATGACGTGACGGTGCTGATGACCCGCCGCGGGATCAGCGACATGACCCGGTTCACGCCAGCGGCCGTGACGGAGAAGTACGGCCTGACCCCGGCTCAGTACCCGGACTTCGCTGCCCTGCGCGGTGACCCGAGCGACAACCTCCCCAGCATCCCCGGTATCGGCGAGAAGACGGCCGCCAAGTGGGTGTCGGAGTTCGGCTCGCTGGCGCAGCTGGTCGACCGGGTCGGCGAGGTCAAGGGCAAGGCGGGCGACAAGCTCCGCGAGCACCTCGGCGACGTGCTGCGCAACCGCCAGCTCACCGAGCTCGCCCGGGACGTGCAGCTCGAGGCGGGGCCGCGTGACCTGCGCCCGGTGCCCTGGGACCGGGAGCAGATTCACCAGCTGTTCGACACCCTGCAGTTCCGCGTGCTGCGCGATCGCCTGTACGCGACGCTGCCGGACGGGATCACCGGGACAGCAGCCGGCGCCGCCGGGCCTGCCGTCCCTGGCGAGGGCTTCGACGTGGAAATGACCGTGCTCGGCCCGGGAACGGTGGCCGGATGGCTGGCCGAGCATGCCGCGGGCGACGGGCGGGCGGGGCTGGCCGCGGCCGGGAACTGGGGCCGCGGCACTGGCATCCTCACCGGGCTGGCGATCGCCGCGCCGGACCAGGCGGCCGCGTTCATCGACCCGGTGGGCCTGACGGAGGAGGACGACAAGGCGCTGGCCGCCTGGCTGGCCGACGCCAGCCTGCCGAAGGCCCTGCACGACGCGAAGGGGCCGATGCACGCGCTGGCCGCGCGCGGCCTTGAGCTGCGCGGCCTGACCAGCGACACCGCGCTGGCGGCCTACCTGGCACTGCCGGGTCAGCGTTCCTTCGACCTGGCCGACCTGGCGCTGCGCTACACCAACCGGGAACTCCGCGACGCCTCAACAGAAACCGGCCAGCTCACCCTGGACATGCCGGAGGAGAGCGAGACCGAGGCAGCGGCGGCCCTGGCGATGCGCGCCATGGCCACCGCGGAGCTCGCCGACGCGCTGGACGCGGACCTGGCCAGGCGCGGTGCCGCGGCGCTGCTCAGGGATGTGGAATTGCCCCTGGTCAGCGTCCTCGCGGAGATGGAGCGCGCCGGGATCGCGGCCGACGTCGATCACCTGGCCGGGATGTCCGCCAGCCTCGGCGCCGACGTCAAGGCCGCGGAGCAGGGCGCCTATGCCGCCACCGGGCACGAGTTCAACCTCGGCTCGCCCAAGCAGCTGCAGGAAGTCCTGTTCACCGAGCTCGCGCTGGCGAAGACCAAGCGGATCAAGACCGGTTACACCACCGACTCAGAGGCGCTGACCGGCCTGCTCGCCCAGACCGGCCACCCGGTGCTCGAGTACCTGCTCAGGCACAGGGATGTCGCCAGGCTGAAGAGCATCGTCGACTCGCTGATCCCGATGGCGGGCGTGGACGGGCGCATCCACACCACCTACAACCAGATGATCGCGGCGACCGGCCGGCTCTCCTCCACCGACCCGAACCTGCAGAACATCCCGATCAGGACCGAGGAAGGCCGCCGGACCCGGCAGGCTTTCGTGGTCGGCACCGGGTACGAGACGCTGCTCACGGCCGACTACAGCCAGATCGAGCTGCGCATCATGGCTCATCTTTCCGGGGACCGGGCGCTGGCTGAGGCGTTCGGCTCCGGCCACGACTTCCATGCGGAGACGGCGTCCCGGGTGTTCGGCGTGCCGCCGCAGGACGTCACCGTCGAGCTGCGCAGCAAGATCAAGGCGATGAACTACGGGCTGGCCTACGGCCTGTCCGCCTACGGCCTGTCCCAGCAGCTGCACGTCAGCCCGGATGAGGCCCGCGCCTTCATGGAGGGCTACTTCGAGCAGTTCGGCGGCATCAGGGACTACCTGCACGAGGTCGTCGCCGTCGCCCGCAAGGACGGCTATACGCAGACCATCCTCGGCCGCCGCCGCTACCTGCCGGACCTCAACTCCGACAACAGGCAGCGCAGGGAGATGGCCGAGCGGATGGCGCTCAACGCGCCGATCCAGGGATCCGCCGCCGACATCATCAAGGTCGCCATGCTGGCGATCCGCCGCGAGATCGGCGCCCAGGGCCTGCGGTCACGGATGCTGCTCCAGGTGCACGACGAACTCCTGTTCGAGGTGGCGCCCGGCGAGCTCGGCCGGCTCCGCGAGCTGGTCCGGTCCGCCATGTGCGGCGCGTTCGAGCTGACCATCCCGCTGGAAGTGTCCGTCGGCACGGGCCGCAGCTGGGCCGACGCGGCGCACTGAGCCCGATGCCGGCCGCGCCGGGCGCACTATGGATGTCGCTTCGCCAGGCGCCGGCGCCTGGCGAAGCGACATCCACGGCCCTGCATCCACGGCCCGGTGACGCGGCCTGCCAGTGTGATCGTGACCTGCGTGAGATTGACCGGCTGGCCGGGCTCTCATATCCTGAGCGCTGCGCTATGTTCGCGCGCAGTCCGCCATGGTCAGGCAGCGCAGCACGCGGGGCCGTCTCACGGTAGGCCGCGGCCGGTCACGCTGGCCAGGCAAGTCCAGTTACTCCTGGTCGCCCGTGGCGGGTGCGTCGTGCACAGCGCGCGTCCACTGACCCTGTCCGTATCCGGAGCCCACCTACACATGACGACGAGCAGCACCGAGGCCAACTCGACCCCCAAGGTAGCGGTCAACGACATCGGTTCCGAGGAGGCCTTCCTCGCCGCGATCGACGAGACCATCAAGTACTTCAATGACGGCGACATCGTCGAGGGAACCGTCGTCAAGGTCGACAGGGACGAGGTCCTGCTCGACATCGGCTACAAGACCGAGGGCGTCATCCCGTCCCGCGAGCTCTCGATCAAGCATGATGTCGATCCGCACGATGTCGTCAAGAACGGCGAGCACATCGAGGCCCTGGTCCTGCAGAAGGAGGACAAGGAGGGCCGGCTGATCCTGTCCAAGAAGCGGGCTCAGTACGAGCGCGCCTGGGGCACGATCGAGAAGATCAAGGAGGAGGACGGCGTGGTCACCGGCACGGTGATCGAGGTGGTCAAGGGCGGGCTCATCCTGGACATCGGCCTGCGCGGCTTCCTGCCCGCCTCCCTTGTGGAGATGCGCCGCGTCCGTGACCTGCAGCCTTATGTCGGCAAGGAGATCGAGGCCAAGATCATCGAGCTGGACAAGAACCGCAACAACGTGGTCCTGTCCCGCCGCGCCTGGCTGGAGCAGACCCAGTCCGAGGTCCGCCAGAACTTCCTCAACACGCTGCAGAAGGGCCAGATCCGCAAGGGCGTCGTGTCCTCGATCGTCAACTTCGGCGCGTTCGTCGACCTGGGCGGCGTCGACGGCCTTGTGCACGTCTCCGAGCTGTCCTGGAAGCACATTGACCACCCCGGCGAGGTCGTCGAGGTCGGCCAGGAGGTCACCGTCGAGGTGCTCGACGTGGACATGGACCGCGAGCGGGTTTCGCTGTCGCTGAAGTCGACGCAGGAGGACCCCTGGCAGCAGTTCGCCAGGACCCACCAGATCGGCCAGGTCGTCCCCGGGCGGGTCACCAAGCTTGTCCCGTTCGGCTCGTTCGTCCGGGTGGAGGAGGGCATCGAGGGCCTGGTGCACATCTCCGAGCTCGCCGACCGGCATGTCGAGATTCCCGAGCAGGTCGTGCAGGTCGGCGACGAGATCTTCGTCAAGATCATCGACATCGACCTGGACCGGCGCCGGATCAGCCTGTCACTGAAGCAGGCGAACGAGGGGACGATCGGCGAGGCCGTCGGCGAGGACTTCGACCCGACCCTGTACGGCATGCCCGCCACCTACGACGAGCAGGGCAACTACGTCTACCCCGAGGGCTTCGACTCCGAATCGGGCGAGTGGCTGGACGGATTCGACGCGCAGCGTGAGGAGTGGGAGCGGCAGTACGCGGAGGCCAGGGCGCGGTACGAGGCCCACCAGCAGCAGGTTGCCGAGGCGCGCAAATCCAACGCCGACGCAGACCAGGCCCGCGCCGAGCCCGCGCACGAGTCGGGCACGCCTCGGCCTGCCGAGCCCGAGGCAACGGGCACGCTGGCTTCCGATGAGGCGCTCGCGGCGCTGCGGGACAAGCTGTCCGGCGGCCAGAGCTGACGATCGAAGCGCGCTGATTCGCATCGTGGCGAGTTTTCCCGCCGGCAACGCGGGGCGCTCGCCACGATCATGTCCGGGGGGCCGGATGGTGAGGGTAGGCCAGTGTTTCGGGTAGGCCAGTGCTTCGGGTAGGACTGACCGGCGGGATCGGCGCGGGCAAGAGCGAAGTGTCGCAGCGGCTCGCCTCCCACGGCGCCCACGTGATCGACGCGGACGCGGTCGCCAGGGAGGTCGTGGCACCGGGCACCCCGGGCCTGGCTGAGGTCGTCGCGGCCTTCGGCCCCGGCGTGCTGCGCCCCGACGGGAGCCTGGACCGGCCGCGGCTCGGCGAGATCGTCTTCGCCGACCCGGACCTGCGCGCCAGGCTGAACGCGATCGTGCACCCGAAGGTCGCCGCCCGGATGAGCGAGCTTGAGCAGGCCGCCGGGACGGCCGGGATCGTCGTGCACGACGTCCCGCTGATCGCAGAGAACGGCCTGGCAGGCGGTTACGATGTCGTCGTGGTCGTCGACGCCCCGCGGCGGGCGCAGGCGGACCGGCTGATGCGGCACCGCGAGATGACCCGCGAGCAGGCGATGGCACGGATCGCCGCTCAGGCCAGCCGGAAGCAGCGGCTGGCGATCGCCGGCATTGTCATCGACAACTCCGGCTCGCTCGGCGAGCTGGACCGGCAGGTCGGTGAGCTGTGGACCGAGCTGAGGCGGATGGCGCAGCCCGGCCGCGAGTGACTGGCCCCGGCCGGGCCCGTTAAAAATATAAGGCCGTTACGCAGCCGTCCCGGCCGCTGCCCTGCGCCAGGCGGACACTGTCCGACCCTGGACCTACAGTGGGGACGTGGGTAATGAAATGGCCGGCAGCGCTGTTGCCGGGGGAGTGGCAGGAGCGGACGTGACCGAGCAGCCCGCCGGCGCCGGCCCGATCGGGCCAGCGGCCGGGGCACGAGCGCGCGAGCGGGTGAGCCGCCGTCGGCCGGCCCGGCCGGGGGAGGCATCGTGCGCCCGGTAAGCGACCTGCAGCGCCGCGTCGCGCCGTTCGAGGTCATCACCGACATGGTGCCGGCCGGTGACCAGCCGCAGGCGATCGCGGCGATGGAGCAGCGGGTCCGGAGCGGCGCGCGGGACACCGTGCTGCTCGGCGCGACCGGCACCGGCAAGACGGCGACCATCGCCTGGCTGGCTGAGCGGCTGCAGCGGCCGACGCTCGTGATGCTGCCCAACAAGACGCTCGCGGCGCAGTTCGCCAACGAACTGCGGGAGATGCTCCCGAACAACGCGGTCGAGTACTTCGTCTCCTATTACGACTACTACCAGCCCGAGGCGTACGTACCGCAGACCGACACCTACATCGAGAAGGACTCCTCGATCAACGATGAGGTGGAGCGGCTGCGCCACTCGGCGACGAACTCGCTGCTCACCCGCAGGGACACGATCGTGGTCGCGTCGGTGTCATGTATCTACGGCCTGGGCACCCCGCAGGAGTACGTGGACCGCATGCTCAGGCTCCGGGTGGGCGGCACGATGGACCGTGACGCCCTGCTCCGCAAGCTCGTCGGCATGCAGTACGCGCGCAATGACCTGGCTTTCACCCGGGGCACCTTCCGGGTGCGGGGCGACACCATCGAGATCATCCCGGTCTACGAGGAGCTGGCTGTCCGGATCGAGATGTTCGGCGACGAGATCGAGCGGCTGATGACGCTGCACCCGCTGACCGGCGAGGTCATGAGCGAGGATGCGGAGCTGTACGTCTTCCCGGCCTCGCACTACGTTGCCGGGCCGGAGCGGATGGAGCGGGCGATCGCCGGCATCGAGGCCGAGCTTGACGACCGGCTCGCCGAGCTAGAGCGGTCGGGCAAGCTGCTTGAGGCCCAGCGGCTGCGCATGCGCAGCACCTACGACATCGAGATGCTCCGCCAGATCGGCAGCTGCTCCGGTATCGAGAACTACTCCCGCCACATCGACGGCCGCGCGCCGGGCTCGCCGCCGAACACCCTGCTCGACTATTTCCCCGAGGACTTCCTGCTGGTGATCGACGAGTCGCACGGCACCGTCCCGCAGATCGGCGCCATGTACGAGGGTGACGTGTCACGCAAGCGGGTGCTGGTGGAGCACGGGTTCCGGCTGCCGAGCGCGATCGACAACCGGCCGCTCACCTGGGAGGAGTTCGGCGACCGGATCGGCCAGACGGTGTACATGTCGGCCACGCCCGGCCCGTACGAGCTGCGGCGGGTCGGCGGTGAGGTGGTCGAGCAGGTCATCCGCCCGACCGGGCTGATCGATCCCGAGGTAGTCGTCAAGCCGACCAAGGGCCAGATCGACGACCTGGTGCACGAGATCAGGGAACGCGCCGAGCGCAATGAGCGCGTCCTGGTGACCACCCTGACCAAGAAGATGTCCGAGGACCTGACCGATTACCTGCTGGAGGGCGGTATCAAGGCCAGGTACCTGCACAGCGAGGTCGACACGCTTCGCCGGGTGGAGCTGCTCAGGGAGCTGCGGCTCGGCGAGTACGACGTGCTCGTCGGGATCAACCTGCTCCGCGAGGGACTCGACCTGCCCGAGGTGTCGCTCGTGTCCATACTCGACGCGGACAAGGAGGGCTTCCTGCGGTCGGGGACCTCGCTGATCCAGACGATCGGCCGCGCCGCCAGGAACGTGTCCGGCCAGGTGCACATGTATGCGGACAAGATGACGCCGTCGATGCAGCGGGCGATCGACGAGACCAACCGGCGGCGTGCCAAGCAGGTCGCGTACAACGAGGCGCGCGGCCTCGACCCGCAGCCGCTGCGTAAGCGGATCGCCGACATACTCGACCAGCTCGCCCGCGAGGACGTCGACACCGAGAAGCTGCTCGGCGGATCGGGCAGGCAGCAGAGCCGCGGCAAGGCACCGGTGCCCGGCCTGTCATCGCGGGCGCGGGCGGGCGGCCGGGCGCCCGCGGGCGCGGCGGCCCAGGGCGCGGCCGGCGGCGGCCCGCCGCGGGAGGAACTGGTCGCGCTCATCACCGGGCTGACGGACCAGATGCACGCGGCGGCCGCCGAGCTTCAGTTCGAAATAGCGGCCAGGTTCCGGGACGAGATCAGGGAGCTGAAGAAGGAACTGCGCGGCATGCAGGCGGCCGGCGTCTGACCTGAAGAAGGAGCTGCGCGGAATGCCGGTGCCCGGCGTCTGACCTGGCCTGGCCTGGCCTGCCGGACCTGTTCCATGATCACTGGCCTGGCCAGCTTGCCGGACCTGTTCCATGATCACGGAAACTACTGGGGGTCCCAGCACCCATTTTTTTCCGCGATCAAGAAAGTGGGTCTCAGCCAGGGCTCGGGCGATGAATCAGAAGGGGCGGACAGGTCACTAGGTGAGCATTGAGGCGGAAGAGGCTCAAGCAACGGGTCCGCGTCCAGTGCGTTTCATGATCACGGAGGATCCGGCAGGTCACAGCGTGCCAAATCCTCCGTAGTAAGCATGGAGCAAGCACGCGGGTTCGGCCGTCTCGCCTCAAGTTATGCGCACTGCGGGAACCGGCGGCGGCCATGGGCCGTCCAATCTGTCGATTGTGCAAGGTACCAGCATCGTGATGGCCGGCCGGGTGGCAAGCGGCCGACCGGGGAGGCAGAGAGCCATGAGTTGGTCGAATTCGCGCAGCGGGGGGGCCGGCGGGCGCGGGCTTGCCCGCGCCGCGCTCCTGCTGGTCCCGCTCGCCCTGGCCGCCTGCGGGAGCGTGGCGGCCGGCAGCGGCGCCGGCTCGGCAGCCGCGCCGGGTGCCCAGTCCCCGGGTGCCCAGTCCCCGGGTGCCCAGTCCACGGACAAGGCGGTACCGCTGCCGTCGCCCCTGTGCGCGAATCCGGGCGCAGTCAATCACCTGGTGGTCCGGCGGACCGGCATCATCCCGCACGTGCAGGCTCAGCGCCTCACGTTCCCTGCGCTGGTCACGGTCACGTCCGCAGCAGCTGCCCGGGCCGTGGCAACGGCGGTGTGCGCACTGCCGGCGCAGCCGGGCGGCATTGTCAACTGCCCCAATGACCTGGGCATCGGCTACCAGCTGAGGTTCGCGGCGGGCAGGCATCATTTCCATCTCGTCACCCTGCAGGCGACCGGCTGCGAGATTGTCTCCGGCGCGGGCAAGCCGCGCACGATCGCCCACTCGACACGGTTCTGGGTGGTACTCGGCCAGGCGCTGCGGCTGCATTCGCCGTTCGTGCGGAAGGCGTTCACTGGTACCAGCGCGGGCGGGTAGCGCGGCGTGACGTTCCTGCCCTCGCTGGCCGGCATCGGGTATTCAGCTGTGAGCTGAAGATGACCAAGCCTGACGCAGCCTGCTTCGCGGCCGCCTTCCTGGCTGGGAGCCGCCGCCGGGAAGTGATTTTGGTGATCGGGCAGAAGACGCCGTAGCCGCGGCTGCCGCTGGCCTGCGGTCCGCGCATTTCACCAGCCCATGCCGGGTGCGGGCGGTACCGGCCGGGTCGCTGGCCCGTCACAAGCAGTAGCTATCAGGGCGTCGTGGTGACTCAAGGTAACCTGCATCCGGGTGTCGGGCATCTATCCGGCATTACCGCGGCGTAGGGTCATACTCATGCTGGCGAGTCTCGTAGCTGCCATGGTGGCGGCGTTGTGCTACGGAATCGCCGCGGTCATGCAGGCGATGGCGGTCCGCGCGGCGAGCCTCAGGCCTGCCCGCGTCTCGGCCGGGAGCGGGCTGGGCGGCGTCGACCCTGGACTCGTGGTCCGGATGCTGCATCAGTGGCGCTTCATCGCCAGCCTTGGCATCGACCTTGTCGGCTTTGTGGCGCAGCTCGTGGCCCTGCGCCGGCTGCCGCTGTTCGCAGTCCAGGCCATGATCGCGGCGAACCTCGCCGTGACGGCGGTCGCCGCAGCCTGGCTGATGCATGTCATGCTCACCTGGCGGGAATGGCTGGCAGTCGCGGGCGTGGTGACCGGCGTCGGGCTGCTGGGATCCTCGTCCGGCTCCGAGGGCGCGGCCGAAGTCGGACCGGCCTTCCAGATGGCCCTGATCGTGACGGTGGCCGCCATCGCGCTGGCAGGCCTGGCCGCCGCCCGGCTGCCGGATCCGGCCCGGACCCCCGTCCTGGGGGCGGTGGCCGGGCTCGGGTATGCCGTGCTCGCGGTGGCAGCCCGGATCCTGCCCGGATTCTCGCCGCAGCAGCTCATCCGTTCTCCCGCCAGCTACGCGCTCGCGGCCGCCGGGATCGTGTCGTTCATGCTCTACGCCGCCGCGCTGGAGGGCGGCAGCGTGACCGTTGCCACGGCAGCGGTGGTGCTCGCCGAGACAACCCCGCCCGCGATCGTCGGCGTCCTCTTCCTCGGTGACACCACCCGCCACGGCCTCACCGGCGTCGCCGCGCTGGGGTTCGGTCTGGCGGTGGTCTGCGCTGTGGCGCTGGCCAGGTTCGGCGAGGCGACGGAGGAGCAGGAGGTCGAGTCGGCTTCGGCGCAGCTCCGGACGGCCGGGCGTGACGCGAGCGCGTCGACGGCCTGCTGAGCTCCGCGGCGGAAGCGACGATCCCCGGCTCGGGACCTGATGGCAGGAGAATGCGATAGTTCATCCGTGTTTGTCGGGCATGATGCCGCCGGTGTCGTGTCGAAGCCCGGTCGGACCAGCGACGGGCTGATATCCTGATGGTCCGTGGACCTGCGGAATCTACCGCATCGTAACGACCACGGGAGCCTACTTGGCTGCGGCATCGTACGCATCACGGCCAGTTTCAACTAGACACCTTTTCGTCACCGGGGGCGTGGCGTCGAGTCTCGGTAAGGGACTCACCGCCTCGAGCCTCGGCCGGCTACTCAAGCTGCGCGGACTGCGGGTCAACATGCAGAAACTTGACCCGTATCTCAACGTCGACCCCGGCACGATGAACCCGTTCCAGCACGGCGAGGTATTCGTCACCGACGACGGCACCGAGACCGACCTGGATGTGGGGCACTATGAGCGTTTCCTCGACACCCAGCTGCGCGGCTCGGCGAACGTCACCACCGGGCAGATCTACTCTCATGTGATCGCCAAGGAACGGCGGGGCGACTACCTGGGCGACACCGTGCAGGTCATCCCGCACATCACCAACGAGATCAAGTCGCGCATCACCGAGATGGGCGGACCTGACGTTGACGTGGTGATCACCGAGGTAGGCGGCACGGTCGGCGATATCGAGTCGCAGCCGTTCCTGGAGGCGATCCGCCAGATCCGGCACGAGATCGGCCGGGCCCGGTGCTTCTTCCTGCACGTGTCCCTGCTGCCGTACATCGGGCCGTCCGGCGAGCTGAAGACCAAGCCCACCCAGCACTCAGTGGTCGCGCTGCGCAGCATCGGCATCCAGCCCGACGCGATCGTGTGCCGGTCGGACCGGCCGATCAGCGGCGGGCTGAAGCGCAAGATCAGCCTGATGTGCGACGTGGACGAGGAGGCGGTGGTGTCCGCCCCCGACGCCCCGTCG
>DATGVY010000681.1:0-6019 GCA_035299845.1 Streptosporangiaceae bacterium | reverse complement strand
CAACCCGGCAGCGGCCGACCCTGGGGCCTCACCAGGACCCTGACCTGCAGTGGCACCACGCAGGGCCGATCTTGCCAGATCCAGGCTCTGCAGGCCTCCCGTGGCGGGCGTCAGTTTACGGAACTGGCACGGAACACGCCGCCGCCCCCTGACCCGGCTGTCGCTCCCAAGGATTTCGGCGCCTGCGAGGAAACGGGCAGGACTAGACATCCAATTCAGATATCGTGCTCGCATCTGTCCCGGGGAGGTCATGCCCCGAAGGGCCTCGGCGACGAAGCCCCCGGAAGCCGATGACCCCGTCGGGAACCAGCCTGCTGGGCATCGTCAAGCGCCGGGCCGGGTCCGAGTACGGCTGGGTTCTGCGACACGTTCGGCCGCGAGCGCGAGTTCATGCCTTCGAGCTGGAGGGTGAGGAGTCCGACATGCGGCCCACTCCCGGCGAGACCGGCGAGGACATTCTTTCCTTTTAGGCCCGCGCCAGGGCAGCAGTTGATCAGGCCATCGCTGAACTCGACAGCGAGGCGATCGGAACCGCCTGGTTCGACGGCGCCCTGTCGCTGAGGGGAGCCCATGATGGCCCGGATCGATATCGGGGTGGAAAGGCCCATCGGGACGATTGACCGTCGTATCTTCGGCGGCTTCATCGAGCACCTCGGGCGCTGCATCTACGGCGGCATCTTCGACGAGGGCTCCCCTTTGGCCGATGACAGGGGGTTCCGTACCGACGTGCTAGCGGCCGTGCGCGGCCTGCGCCTGCCCCACGTCCGCTGGCCAGGCGGCAACTTTGTCTCCGGATATCACTGGACCGACGGCATCGGGCCGGTCGAGCAGCGACCCCGGCGGGTCGAGCTGGCCTGGCGCAGCGAGGAGTCCAACCGGTTCGGCACCGACGAGTTCATGGCCTGGTGCCAGGCCGCGGGCACGGAGCCGGTCCTCTGCTTGAACATGGGCACCGGGACCCTCGATGAGGCACTCGCGTGGGTGGAGTACTGCAACGGCACAGGCGATACTTACTGGGCGAATAAGCGGCGCGCGAACGGCCGCTCCGAGCCCTATCGCGTGCGGTGCTGGGGCCTCGGCAACGAGATGTACGGCGACTGGCAGCTCGGGCAGCGGACCGCGCAGGACTACGTGACGACAGCCCGTCAGTGGGCCAAGGCGCTCAAGCTGCTCGACCCTGATATCTCCCTGATCAGCTGTGGTCAGTCCGGAATCAACGACTGGGACCAGATCGTGATCGACGGCCTGGCGCCGGTCATCGACTTCCACAGCATTCACCTCTACTCGGGGTCGCCCGACTACTGGTCCAACGTCCTCGCTCCGCACTACGCCGAGCGCATGCTGGCGGTCACCAGGGCCCTCATCGACAGGGCGCGCTACCGCCAGCGCATCGATCACGAAATCGGCGTGGCTTACGACGAGTGGAACGTCTGGTACCGGACCGACGACGGCAGGCTCGAGGAGCGCTACAACCTCGCCGATACGCTGGCTGTGGCGACCTACCTCAATGTGTTCGTGCGCCGCTGCCGGACCGTGAGGATGGCCAACCTCGCCCAGCTCGTTAACGTCATTGCCCCGATCGTCACCTCCGAGCAGGGGATGTTCCTGCAGGGCATCTACCACCCGCTGCGGCTGATGGCGGAATCCACCCGGGAGGTGGCGGTCGACACCTTTGTCAGATCCGGCACGCACGCGCATCGCGACCTGCCTGGCGAACGCCGGCGCCACCGGATCGGCGGCCTCGGGCCCTTCCAGCTCCTCGATGTGGCCGCGACTCGTGATCGCGACGCCACGCACCTGACCATCTCGGTGGTCAACCGGGACCCGGAGCAGTCGCTGGCCACCCACATCCAGCTGCACGGCGCGCGGGCCAGGGGAAAGATGATCGTCAGCGAGGTCAACGGCGCGGACCCGAGCGTTTCCAACACCTTCGAGCAACCGGAGCAGATCGCCGCGCGCAGCTTTGATCAACGTGTCAAGGGAGACGGCGTTGACATCGACTTCCCGCCGCACTCCTTCACCGTCCTTGAAGTGGAATTGGCATGAACGGGACCTGGCCGGAGCCGGACCACGCGATGCTCAGCCGGTACGAATCGCCTGCCGCCAGGTCCAGACCTGATCGTGGACTACCCGCCCGAACAGCAGCTCGCTATCGACCACGCCAGCCTGCGGAGCATGGCGCATGTCTTGGGCAAGCCGGCCGATGCCCTGGCTGGCGCCGGTCACCAGGGCGACCTGCTCAGCAACCCGCGTCCGGGCAGCATGCATCCAAGTTATGTCGGGCACTGGGCCTGGATTGCGACGCGAAATCCTGTCACGTAGCGTACCGTTTAGATTACATCAAGTCATAATGGTTACAGCTAGCTAGCTGGCAGGGTCGGGGCCCGCGGATCCGGCGGACGCGCTCCAGCCGTGCCGTCCGCGGGGGAGAACACATGGTTACGGTGCTGCTGGCCGAGGACGACGCGGATATCCGCGATCTCGTCACCTTCAAGCTGCGGCAGCAAGGTTACGAGGTGAGGGCGTTCGAGGATGGCCTGTCCGCGCTGGCCTCCGCACGCGACGAAATGCCAGACCTCGCGTTGCTCGACATTACGATGCCCGGCATGTCGGGCCTGGATGTCTGCAGGGAGCTGCGGGCCGATCCGGCCACGGCTGACGTGCCGATCATCCTGCTCACCGCGCGGGCACAGGAGTCCGACATCGAAACCGGCTTCTCGGTAGGCGCGGATGACTATGTCGTCAAGCCGTTCAGCCCGCGGGAGCTGGTCAGCCGCGTGCAGGCCGTCCTGGCCAGGATCCAGGCATGACCGCTGGCACGGCCATCCCGCCCGGCGTCATCAGGGTGGTCGTGCTGAGCCTCGCAGGCTGCATTGGCTTGCTCGGCATCCTGATCGTCACCGCGCGCGTGCTGCGGCGATGGCGGGAGCACCGCAGGGCGGCGCTTAACGCGCTTGCGCGCACGTGGCTGCTGGAGCTCGCCACCGGGGACGATGCACGCGTGGCCGGGGCACGGAGCCGGGTCGCCGCCCTGGACCGGCGGCAGTGGAAAGCGCTCGAGCCGACCGTGGTGTCGCTGCTGGCCAAGGTAAAGGGAGAACTGCGCTCCTCGCTCGTCTCGCTGTTCGACGAGCGGGGCACGACCGAGCATGCCCGGCACGGTCTGGCGTCCGGCGGCCGGTTCCGTCAGGTCCGGCGGGCCCGCGCCGCGGCGCTGCTCGGCAGTCTCGGCAACCAGGACGCATGGGCCCCCCTGTGCGCGGTGCTCGAGGACCGCAGCCTCGCGGTCCGCATCGCGGCGGCCAGGGCGCTCGGTCAGATCGGCGTGGCCGGTGCGGCCCGTCCGCTGCTTGGCAAGCTCGCGGGCAGCCGGCGGGTGCCATCCGACATCGTGGCCTACGCTCTGATCCAGCTCGGCCCGGGTGCAGGGCGCGACCTGGTGCAGGCGGTCAGCCATGAGGAGCCGCTCGTCCGGGCGGTCGCGGTCGAGATCCTCGGCCGTACCGGAGCGGTGAGCGCGGTACAGACCCTGATCGCCGCCCTGCGGGGCGATCGGTCGGAGGAAGTCCGGATCCGGGCCGCGCGGGCGATCGGCCGGCTGGGCATGCTCGCCGGGGTCGCGCCGCTGCTGACCATCATCGACGCCGGTGAGTCCACCACGCTGCGGGCCGCCGCGGCCGCCGCACTCGGGGATCTGGGCGCAGGCGCGGCGACGCCACGGCTGGAGCGGCTACTGCACGATCCCGCCTACCACGTCGCGCACAACGCGGCCGGTTCCCTGCTGCGGCTCGGGCCAGCAGGCGAGGCGGCGCTGACCCGGGTCGTCACGGACGGCGAGGAGCAGGCTGCGGCACATGCCATGGAGGTGCTTGCGATTGCTTCCATCGAAGCTGCCCGCAGGCCGCGGGGGCGGACCAGGCAGGCCGCCCGGCACCGCAAGGAAATGCACCGGTGAACGGCCCGCCCGGTGCCCTCGCCGCGCCGGCCCAGTCGGCGATCCAGGCGGCCAACGTGGCGTTCCTGCTCTACTTCCTGCTCATCAACACGAGCTACCTGGTGCTCATCGTGCTCGCGACCGCGGAGTTCACCGCGCACCTGCGCAGCGCACCGTTCGCCGCCCGCGAAGAGAGGTACGCGAACCCGCTGACCAGCGCGGTGTCGGTGATCATGCCGGCCTACAACGAGGAAGCGACGATCGTCGAGGCGGTCAGCGCCATGACGGCGCTGCGCTATCCGCAGTTCGAGATCGTGGTCGTGGACGACGGGTGCACCGACGGCACCTTCGAGCGGCTGCGCGAGGCCTATCACCTGATACCGGTGCCGAGGGTGATCCCCGATGACGTCCGGGTCCACGGCCGGGTGATTTCGGTTCACGTTCCGCGCCACTCGGCCGCGCCGCTCGTGGTGGTCCGCAAGGAGAATGGCGGCAAGACCGACTCGCTGAACGCCGGGCTCAACATCGCCAGGCACCCGCTCGTCTGCATGGTCGATGCCGACTGCCTGCTGGATCCGGACGCGCTCATGGCGGTGTCGAGCCCGTTCGCACAGGACCCGCTGCGGGTGGTGGCCACCGGAGGGGTCATCCGTGTCGCCAACGGCTGCAAGGTCGTCGCGGGCCGGGTCACCGACGTGCGGATGCCGCGCCGGCTGCTGCCTGGCATCCAGGTGGTGGAGTATCTTCGCGCCTTCCTCCTCGGCCGCACCGGCTGGTCGCGGCTGGCCAGTCTGGTGATCATTTCAGGTGCGTTCGGGTTGTTCCGGCGTGATCTGGTCGTCGAGGCGGGCGGCCTCGACCCGGCCACGATGGGAGAGGACGCCGAACTGGTGGTCAGGCTGCACCGCCGCATGCGGGAGCGGCGCCGCGACTACCGGATCGTCTTCGTCGCGGAGCCGGTGTCCTGGACCGAGGTGCCGGCCCAGATCAGGGTCCTGGCCAGGCAGCGCCGCCGCTGGCATCGCGGGCTCACCGAGGTGCTCTGGCTGCACCGCAGGCTGGTGGGCAACCCCGCCTACGGCAGGGTCGGGCTGCTTGCGCTGCCCTATTTCGTGATCTTCGAGCTGTTTGCCCCGATCGTCGAGCTCGCCGGGATCGCCTTCCTCGTTCTCGGGCTGACCGCGGGGATCATCAACCTTGGCTTTGCGTGGCTTTTCCTGCTGGTGGCCTACGGCTACGGGCTCATGCTCACCATGATCGCGCTGACCGTCGAGGAGATGGCCTTCCACCGCTACAGACGCTGGAGCGATCTCGGCGCCGCCCTGGTGGCATCGCTGGCCGAGAATTTCGGTTACCGGCAGCTCACGGCGGTCTGGCGACTGCAGGGCAGCTGGGCGGCGATCAGGCGCAGCGGCCACGGCTGGGGAGTCATGACGCGCCAGGGCTTCACCGGCGGCAGCAAGGACGAAGGCGGCGCATGATGTTGCGGCGTTCCATCGGGAGCCGGCTGTGGACCGGCTTCACGGTGTTCGCGGTCCTGGTGGGCGCGGCCGCCGCGTTCGTCCTGATCGGGGCATCACGCCAGCAGGGCGCGATCCGACAGCTCACCGGCGAGGTCCATGCCCTCCAGGTGGCCACCGGCCAGCTGCAGGAGGACTTCATCACAAGCGCGCTTGCGGCCAGCAACTACTCGCTGACCGGCGACCGCACTTTTCTCCCGACCTACCTCCACGCCCGCGCGGACTTCACCGTCCAGTTGGCGAAGATGCGGCGGCTCGCGCCCGGCGATCTGCTTCGTTACGTCAACGCCCAGGCGGGCATCGGGGCTGACTGGTTCAATCTCGCCTCCGTGGCCGCGGCGCTCCCGCACGGCATTTCCCCGACCACATGGCTGACCGAGGGTGCGTCGCTCACCATCCGGTTGTTCATAGAGGCGAAC
Organism: Streptosporangiaceae bacterium; assembly: GCA_035299845.1. Classification (GTDB taxonomy): domain Bacteria; phylum Actinomycetota; class Actinomycetes; order Streptosporangiales; family Streptosporangiaceae; genus Palsa-506. Next base: position 146 of record DATGVY010000681.1, on the reverse strand, counting down.
GCCGGGCTGCAGCAGCGCCTGGCCGTGGACATCCGCCGGCTCACCACGCAGAGCAGGCGGTCCTTCGGCATTGGCCTGGCGGCGAGCGGCGGCGTGCTTGGCATTGCCATGACGCTGGCGGTCGTGGCCGCGCTCAGCACTCTGCA
>DATGVY010000680.1:0-4157 GCA_035299845.1 Streptosporangiaceae bacterium | reverse complement strand
ATCTTGGAAGGTCAAGGTCATTTTGCACGGCGTGTTGCGTCTCTGTGCCCCACTCCGCTGGTCACACGACCGCCGAAACGACGCCGATGCCCCACTCGGATGCCGTCGCAGCCTGCCAGAAGAAGTAATGCGACAGCCTCTGGAGCCCGCCTTAGTTTCCGTGATCATGAACGGCCGGCGAGCGGGCGGGCTCGACGGGGCCAGGCATGCCGCCGAGCCTGGGCTTGGCGCGGGCGGTTACGGGCCGCCGATCCAGCCGGGGATGGTCGCCCCGGGGAATGTGCCCCAGTGATAGGTGTATTTCCGCGGTCCGTTGTGGCTGTACGCCAGGCGCATGCGGGTGTAGTAGCCGCGGCCGTGAACGGAACGAACGCGGTACACGAGCAGAGTGGCCGGGTACTTGCGGTAGTGCCCGGCCGCGCAGTTCGGCCGGCAGGTGTTCACCCACAGCGTCGCATTGCGTGACCGCGCCGACGTGCCAGTCCAGTACCCCCAGGCCGGCGTCTTCACGATCACGTCGCCGGACAGGCAGTCGAGCAGGATTTCGCCGGGCCGTATCTGGCCATGATGCGTCCCCTGGCAGTCGTACGCGACCGGCAGCCGCGGCGCCGCGGCCGCCGAGTTGGCCGACGTGAGGAGGGCGGCCGCAAGACCAGAGCCGGCCAGCAGGGCCAGGATGACGCCGACGATCTTCTTCATGCTCCCTTTCCCCATCGCAAAGTTGTGCGAGCGGCCAGGTCCATGTCGCGTCGCTGGCCGGCCTGGCCCGGGCATGGCCGGCAGCCGCTGACCATGTGGTCCGCGTGGCCTGCGTGGCCTGCGTGGCCGGCGTGCCCGGACGGGCCAAGGTGCCGTGGCCGGCCAGCCGGGTCGCGTAGCCGGGCGGCCACCCTCTGATCCTACGGGCAGCCGGCCCGGGACCGGTCAGCCGGTTGCCGGCCCCCGGCCGTCGGCCGCCTGGCTGGATCGGCGACGATGACGTCCATTCCGGCCGGGCCGGAGATTCCGGCAGGGGGCGATTTGCTTATATAAGCTATTATCAGTTCATGCAAGCAAAGAGGAAGGTCGCCGACCCGGCCAGGCCGACCTTCACCGAGACCGCGCGGCGCGCGCAGATCGTGCGGGCAGCGATCGAGACGATCGCCGAGGTCGGCTACTGCAGGGCGTCGTTCGCGCGGATTGCCCGCCGGGCCGGGCTGTCCAGCACGGGCCTCATCTCCTACCACTTCGCCGCCAAGGACGAGCTGATCGGCCAGGTCGTCACCGAGACCTTTTCCGCGATCGGCCAGTTTATGGCCGAGCGCATGCGCGGCCCGTCGACCGCGGCAGGCGCGCTGGCGGCCTACATCGAGGGGAACGCGGCATTCGTCGCGGTCCACCGCACCGAGATGAAGGCACTCCTCGAGATCTTCATGAACGGCGGAATCCACTATGACTCAGGAACCGAGCTGGTCGTCCTGTCGCCGATCGAGCAGATCCTGAGCAACGGCCAGCAGGCCGGGGAGTTCCGCGACTTCGACACGCGGGTGATGGCAGCGGTCATCCAGCGTGCCGTTGATGGCCTGCCGTTCCTGCTGGAAGCCCACCCGGACCTTGACGTGGGTACCTACGCGCGCGAGCTGGTGACCACGTTCGGCCTAGCCACCCGGCGGTCGCCATGACTGCCGCGAGCAGCCGCAAGCGGCTGAAGGGGCCAGCTGCGATCGGCCGAGCTGGCGGCGGACGGCGGCATCACCCCGGCAGGCACGCCCGGGGCAGGACGGCATCCAGTGCGGGCGCACCCGGGTCATTCCTTCTCCCCGCGGCCGAATCCGAGCCCTGCTGACCGGGCGGCGACCTGGGCGGCGATCTGGGTGAGCACATCGGTGACCGGGATGCCGGGTAGCTGGCGGCCGTCGCGCAGCCGCAAGGCCACCGCCTCGCTGGCCGCTTCCCGGTCTCCGATCACGGCGAGGTAGGGAACGCGGCGTTCGCGGGCGCGCCTGATCCGCGCGCCCAGGGTGGCCCCGGCCGGGTCGCATTCGCCTCGCAGCCCGGCCGCGCGGATCCGCCCGGTCACCGACTGGGCAAGTCCGGCTTGCTGCTCGCTGACTGGCAGCACGAGTACCTGGACAGGGGCGAGCCAGGGCGGGAACGCGCCGTCGTAGCGCTCGATCAGGTACGCGACCAGGCGGTCCATCGAGGACAGCACGCCGCGGTGGATCAGCACCGGCCGGTGCCGCCTGCCGTCGCTGCCGATGTAACCGAGGTCGAAGCGTTCTGGCTGGTTGAAGTCCAGCTGCACGGTGGACAAGGTGTCCTCCCGGCCGGCCGCGTCGGTCACCTGCACGTCGATCTTCGGCCCGTAGAACGCTGCCTCTCCTGGAGCATCGTCGTACGCCAGCCCCAGCCTGTCCATGGCCTCGGCGAGCCGGCGCTCCGCGTCCCGCCACAGCGCCTCGCCGCCGAGGTAGGCCCCATCCTTGCCGTGCCGCGACAGCTGGTACCTGGTGACCTCGATGCCGAGTATCCGGTGGTAGCGCTGCGCAGCCTCGATGCCGAGCGCGATCTCGTCGGTCACCTGCTCCGGCATGCAGAAGACATGGGTGTCGTCGAGGTTGATCTGCCTGACCCGCGACAGGCCGCCGAGCACGCCGGACAGCTCGCTGCGGAACATGCTGGCCATTTCGGTCAGCCGTACCGGCAGATCCCGGAAGCTGCGCTGCTCGGCGGCGTAGACGAGGGCATGGTGCGGGCAATTGGCCGGCCGTAGCACGAATTCCTCCCCGCCGACCGCCATCGGCGGGAACATGTCGGCGGCGAACTTGGTCCAGTGCCCCGATCGCTCGTACAGTTCCCGCTTGGCCAGCACGGGAGTATAGACGCGCTGGCAGCCGCCCCTGATCGCTTCCTCGGCGGCGAGCCGCTCAAGCTCGCTGCGGACGATGGCGCCGTCGGGCAGCCACAGCGGCAGCCCGGCGCCGACGAGCTGGTCAGTGCGGAACAGGCCAAGCTCGCGGCCGAGCTGGCGGTGGTCAGCGGACATCGGTGCCTCCTCTTGAAGGCCGCGGGAGCGCCGTTTCGATGGCCAGAAAAATAGCCCCGGGAGTCGCGCTCCCGGGGCCTTGTCGTCGTGATCAGGTCACGCCGCATCGCGCCGGGATCTGCCCGGCGTCCTCGTCACGTAACCAACAGACATAGCGTCACCGTACCAGGCACCGAGCCTGGCGTTCCCTGCGCTGGACGCTTTCGTCACGCGCTGGCCTGGTCGGCTTACTCAGTGGCTGGCCGCGGACGGCTTCCTGTGCCCGGCCAGAGCGTGCTCGTCCGGGGAGCGGTCAGGTTCTACCGGGGGCGGGGCCGAGGCCGAGCTGGGCGTGGATGGATCCCATGCACCAGCCGGTCACGACGGTGAGGCCCGCGTCGGTGGCGATCCGGACCGCCTCGGCTGTTTCTGTGCCGGGCTGGAACCACAGGACGCGGGCCCCGGTGGCGATGGCCTGGCGGGCGACTGACACCGACTCGGCGGGCGGGCGGAACACGTCGACCACGTCGATCTGATCCGGGATGCCGGCCAGCGATGCGCGCACGGCCTGGCCGAACAGTTCGCCGCCGCGCGGGTTGACCGGGAAGATCCGGTAACCCTGGTCGTGCAGGTAGCGGGGGATCTGGTGGGCGATCTTGGCCGGGTCGGCAGAGGCGCCGACGACGGCGATGGTGTGCGTGCTGGCGTAGATGTCCCGCAGTTGCTGGCCGTTGATGTGGTTCATGGCCGTGCCGCCTCCGGCGCCTGGTGCCCGGCGGCGCGGTGCACCGCGGCCGCGATCAGGCTGAAGATGGTGCCTGCTTCCCGCGGCTTGTTAGCGCGCATTTGGCAGCCTCCCTGCTCAGCGGCCTGGGCCCGCACGGGATGGCCTGCTGAACCTCATCCGAGGAAACGGAAGGTGTCATCCAGTTATTCCTTGAGGCAGCCCGGCCTGCCCGGCTTCGAACGGTCATCGACGCTCCCGTGCACACGCAGGACGCCCGGCAGCGGGAGCGGGTGCGCCTGGAGCTGTTCGGGACGCATTTGACGGCCAAGGCAGGTGGCCCCCAGGCCGGCCCCGTCCGGTGAAAGCGGCCGCTGCCGGGGCAGGCTGCGTTCGGGCTTGATCTTGCCGGTGACTTCCGGCCGGCCC
>DATGVY010000679.1:0-6548 GCA_035299845.1 Streptosporangiaceae bacterium | reverse complement strand
GGATTACCGGCCCAGGCGGGAGCTGACCCGGATCCGGTGGCCGCCGAGGCCGCGGCCGGAAGGGCCTGGAACCCGGCGAGGAGCCCGGCTACGGTCGCGACCGCAGCCAGCAGGCGAATGCGTCTCATGACTACCCCTTTCTGGTGACCTGTGGCCACCTGACTGCCTGACTGGGCCTATACGCACGATCTTGATCCACTTCTGGGCAGCAAACCCCCTTTACGTGCACGGGCGTAGCGGCAAAACGGTTCACCTGTGTCCGGCCCGTGAACAGAGCGGATCCATCGCGAAGGCAGATGATTGACCTCAACCCGGGACAAGCCGCAGCACCCCTGGCCCGCCAGCACCGTACGGCACCCGGCCGCATGGCGGGCCCGCCTTCTGCCGCGGCCCGGCAGGCTACCAGCGCGGTTGGCGGGAGCCCGGCCGCGCCGGTGGGGCAGTATCGGCATCCCGGGGATGAGGGCTGGCCGCACGAGGGTGGCTGGGTGGCGGGTTCCGCTTGCCTGGTTATGGTTTCCAGATGGTGTTGATCGGGGTCACCGCTGCGGCGTTGCCCAGGAAGCTGGTGATGCCGAACCCGTCCTCGATCTTGGCCACGGGCTCCGCGTCCTGACAGACAACCGGGTCCATGCCACCGCCCCCGCTGAGCGCCAGGCAGCAGACGACCTGCCCAGCGGGTCCCCCGAAAAGCCCAGGCGCTCGTGCGCATGAAGCAGGCCGAGCTCACCATCCGCAACGTAGCCGGGGGCTACTGGCTCGCCGCCGCCGACCCCGCCATCGTCACCCACGCGATCACCGGCGACGTGCCCCGCCAGCATGTGCAACGGGCAGCGCTACTATCGGACGGCGCCGCCAGGGCGGTAGACCCGTTCAAGCTCTGCGACTGGCAAGGCCTCCTCGCAGTCCTCGCCGCAGCCGGGCCCAGTGAACTGATCCGCCAGGTTCGCGCCGCCGAGACCACCGACCCGGCGGGCATCCGCTGGCCCCGCAACAAGATCCACGATGACGCCACAGCGATCCTGATCCAGCAATAAGCCTCAACTTGATCAGCGCCTAACACCGATTCCAAGGAGTTAGAGTTAGCACTTCCTAGTGGCCCCGTGCCAACTACACCTGCCGATTACGGGCGCGAATGGAACTCGCCGGAGCGCTGCAGCCGAGCACGCAGATCACCTATTCTCGTGCGCCGCCACCTGTTCCGACGTGCGCGGATAATTGCCTTGACCGGACCCCGTTTAGTCCGCCCCGCCTGCCATGAGAGCCGTGGTGGTGGATGGTGATGATGACGCGCTCAGGGCGATGCCGGAGCATGGGCGGTAGGCCAGCTGTCCGGGGTGCGAGGGCGTGGAGAGTTGCTCGCGGGAGGTGATCGCGAGCTTCTGGTAGGCGTGGGTAAGGTGCCCTTCGACGGTCCGGGTGGTGACGAACAGGTTCTGGGCGATTTCGCGGTTGGAGAGGCCGGCGGCGGCGAGCTGGGCGGCGCGGCGCTCGGTGGATGTCAGCGCATCGAGCCTGCTGAGGACGAGCCGTCGGGGCCGCCCGCCGGCGGCGACCAGTTCGGTGCGGGCCCGCTCGGTCAGGGCGAACGCGCCGCGGCGTGGGCGAGGTCGAGCGCGCGGCGAAGGATGTCGCGGCTTTCCGCCCGCTGTCCGGCCCGCCGGAGGGCCGCCCCTAGGTCGGCCGTGGCGCGGGCGTGTTCCAGCCGCGCGCCGGAGTCCTCGAGCACGCGCTCTGCTTCGCGCAGCAGCTCGATGCCGCGCGTTCCGCCTTCGGTGAGGCCGGCGGCGCGCAGGGCTATCCCGAGTGTGCGCGGGCCGTGGTAGGCCTGGGCGAGCGAAGAGGTCGCGTATCGGCGTCCAAGAGGTTCCTGGGGTCATTGGAGAAGGTGACGTGAACGTACCCTTGCGTGACCGTTTCCAGGCTGACCTGCGTCATGGCCCTCCCCGGGCCTGGTTTGGCGATCCGTCCTCGCTTTGTCAGGTTCTGGTGCCGAGGAGGTCGTAGGCCGCGACCCACAGCGTGTAGGGGTTCGCCAGGTCCGGGTAGGCCGCCGTCATCCGGTCGATGAGCTCGGCCGGGGCGGAGCTGCGTTCCAGCGCTGCCTCGAAATCGGCGAGGTAGCGGCGGCATTCGCCGATCTGGCGGCGGGCGTCGTCGGCGGCGGCCAGCGGGTTGCGGTGCCCGGCGATGAGAGTGCCGGCCTCCAATGCTGCCACGGCATCCAGCGCCCGCGCCCAGCTGGCGCGGGAGTCCGGTGTCGACCCGCTCAGCCACATGTGCGTCTGGTTGTAGACGACATCGCCGGAGACGACCAGGCTCAGGCCGGGGACGTGGACGACGCTGGAGTGCCCGGTGTCGGTGGTCCCGACCGGGATCAGCGTGGCCGCCGAGCCTCCGACCGGGACCGTGGTGCCCGCCAGCGGCGCCGGCGGGACGGGCTTACCGGTCAGCTGGCCGGGAAAGAACCCGCCCCAGACCTGCATGTACCCCGGCGAGATCTGCTCTTCCATCGCGGGGATGGACTCGGCCAGGGCGACCGGCCTGGCTTCCGGGAACGCCGCCAGGATCTCCGGCAGCCCCAGGAAGTGGTCGGCGTGGGGATGGGTGATGTACACGTACCCGGGCTCGCAGTCGTGGGCCTTCACCCACGCCGCCAGCTCCCGCCCCTCCTGTTCAGTGATGAGGCAGTCGACCAGCAGGGCGCCGCCATCATCACTGATCAGCGTCGAGGTGGACGGCGGCCAGGTCGCCGGGCCCACCGCCTCCTCGAAACCCGGCACTGCGCTCGGGATCGGCTTGGGATCCACCACGAACACGTCAAAGTCAAGGCTCATCGCTTCCTCCGGCAGTGCTGACTCCGGTGGGCAGCGGACGCCGGGTCCGCTGGGCCCCCCGTGGGTCGATGGTCATCACGCACCATGCTCACCCGCGGGACGGCGGCAGGGTATCCGCATGTTGACTGCACCGCTGCCCGCAGCCGGTGCAGTCAGGTTGCCGATACCCCCACCCTCGCGACCACGCCAGACTGAAACCAGTCACCTGACCAGAAGAGCGCGCAGATACCAGAGACAGTGGTGACCCGCCGAATTCCCGAGCCGTCCGTTGAACGGCTCCGCCAGGTGCTTGCCGCGCAGTCAAGATGCCGGAATCAGCCTTCGAGGTCCGCGTGTCGTTGTGGTTCATGACTTTCTCCTTTGGTTGTGCCGTTATCGCGGGAGCGGTACTGTCCCCAGCCGCCAATGCTCCCGGTCTCCCTGCACGAGTAGCTGAATCATCCCGGCGGTGACGCCTGTTCATGGATCCAGGCATTCGCCAGCGTGGTCCAGATCGCGGCCTCGCCAGCGTCCCGGGCCAGGCCAAGGCTGTGCGGGCCGTGGGCGAACACGTGCACGGCGTGGGGAACATGGCTGGCCGCGAGCGCCGAGGCGAAGCGGTAGGTGTGTTCGGGAGGGACGTAGGGGTCCTCTGTGGTGTGCCAGACGAAGAACGGCGGCGACTGAGGCGTGACCAGCGAATCCAGCGATGCCGACCGGCGCAGCTGCGGGCTGGCGTCCTCGCCGAGAAGGATCAGCCGGGCAGGACGGTAGGTCTCGGTCTCCATCGAGGTGATGGCGTAACCAAGCACAGCGAAGTGCACCGTCTCATCGGGCGCGGCGCCTGGCGCCAGGGCGGCCAGCCCGGCCAGATGACCTCCCGCGGAGAACCCTATGAGCCCGATGCGCTGTGCACCTCCGGCCCGCCGGCGGCCGATCTCGGCGCGCAGCGCGTCCAGCGGCGCAGGGTGCCGGACGTTGAGCGGATAGCGGAACACGCTCGCCTGCACGCCCATCTCGCCGAGCCACCTGGCCACTGGCTCGGCTTCGTGAGCAGCGTGCTCGGCATACCCGCCGCCGGGCAGGACGATCATGTGCGTGCCGGGAGATCCCGAATATGTCGTCATGGCTGTTCTCCACTCCTTCCAGGTGCCTGCACGACGAACCCTTATCGCGCTGGCCATGCACCAGCCGAGACGGTCGCGTACGGATTGGCGTAATGCCGGCTATGCGAATGCGATCTCGCTGAGATCGATCGAGACCGGCAGCGGCTCGGTGAGTGCCCGGCCCTGCGGCGTCCGCGGAAGATCCGGTGCATGGTCGGGATCATGATTCCGGCGACCCGCGTGTAGCCAGACATGTAGTGCGCGCCCACGCTGCCGCCCAGGATCTCCACGTCGTAGTCCTCGCGCCGGATCAGGCCATCGTCACCGAAGTAAACTGTCTGCACCGTGCTATGAGTGGCGAGATAATTCGGCCAGGCCACGCGCAGCCGGCGCTGCTGCTCGCCGTTTTCCTGCCACGGCTCCAGCTCAGCCGTTTCGAACCCTGGCAGGATGAACGTGAAGGGCTGTGTGAGGTAGGTCCACATCGCGGTACCTACAAAGTAGGCCAGCTGAAGAGCCGTCCACGGCGTCTCAAGGGTGTGACCGGCGAACGAGGCCCGCGGTTGCTCCAGTGCCTCGACCACAGTTCCGTCGTTGGTCTATATCGCGACGCGTTCCGGGGTAAACACGCTTCGCCGGTCGGCAGCGCCGAACGGATGGTGCGACACCCGCTCCTCATGCAGGCTTGCCGTGACGAAAACGTCGTCGAGCACGCCCTGCTGACCCTTCACCGCCCACAGAACGCCGCCCTGGATGAGACGCGCGGAAACGGTTTCCAGCTCGTTCCCAGCGCTTAAGGCCACCATGGGCCTCCACGACATTATTAAGCAGATCTGTCATCACTTCTTCTTCCTGTATCAGCTCTGCGATGCGAAAACACGCTGGGCCATTGAACTGCTCGCTCACCCGCCGAGTCGGTCGCAGGCGGAAATCGGAGGACACCATTACGGCAACGGAGGCGAGGCAGGCGGAGCTGCCGTTACCGGTTAACGAGGGTCGCTGAGGAAGGCCTCGACGTCGGCGGCAAAATCCGCGTGGTGCTGGAACAGGAACCCGTGCGCCGAGTCCGGGTAGATCTTCACCCGGGCCTGCGGGATCAGGCCCGCAAGCAGGTAGGAGTAGTGCGGCAGGATCATCGGGTCGCTGTCGCCGTTCGCCACGAACACCGGCATCTTCAGGCAGCTGAGCCGCTGGAGCTTCGCGTGATCGGGGATCCCCCACGTGCAGACCGCGTCGTACTGCGCTTCACGAGTCGCCCAGGTTGTTGCCGTGTCCCGGTCCTCGGTTCGGGCGTACATGCGCTGCATGGCCTCCTGGCCGGCCTGCCGGCTTGACGAGGATCGGGCGAAGAAGACGTCGAGGTATTCCTCGGGGCTGGTTTCGGGGGTGCCGATGGCGCCGATGACCTCAGGGGCCCAGCCGTGCATGCCGGCGGCGCCCTGCGGCGCTGCGGACGCCAGGACCAGCCTTCTTACGATGTCCGGCCTGGTCAGCGCAACTTGCTGCGCGACGAAGCTGCCGATGGAGAACCCCAGGAGATCAACCTGGCCGAGGTCCATGGCGGCGATGAAGGCGATGGCGTCGTGTGTCATCTGCTCCACGGTGCTCGGGGTTGTCCCGGTGGAGCCGCCGACTCCGGTGTTGTCGAATGTGATGACACGCCGGGCCGATGCCAGCGCGTCGATCAGCGCGGGATCCCAGTTGTCGAGGTTTCCGCGGAAATGCTGGAACAAGACCAGCGGCACACCGCCGCTGGCCCTTGGGCCGGTGTCGCGGTATGCGTAGTCGATGCCGTTCGCGGCCCTGGCCTGCTTATTCGGCAGGCCGGAGTATGGGCTGTCCCGGCGTGCCGGGCTGGTACCGTCGCCGGTGGTGATGGTGGGCATGTGAATACCTTCCTGTCCGGTTTGTGTCTCAGTTGCCGGTCCGGGCGGATACGTCGATGTCGGCCGCCGTGCTCCCGTCCACGTGCCCGGTGCCGCCCGCCGGCCGATAAGCGGCAGGTCGGCCATCGCAGCTCCCTTCCACAGACGCTCAGCCCGATCTTCACAGCAGACCCGGCGCGGGCGGTATCAGCAACCTGACTGCAGTTGCGCGCACCAGCGCGAGAAAGCTGATAGCGCCGGGGAGGGCGGCTAACCGCTGGTCTGTGGTGTGCCTGGGTGGTCGATGAGGTCGCGGAGCTGGTGGCGGCCGGCGATGCCGAGCTTGGGGTAGGAGCGGTACAGGTGCGACGCGACGGTGTGGGGGGACAGGAACAGGCGGTCGGCGATCTCGCCGTTGGTCAGGCCGTGTCCGGCGAGGATGGCGATCTCGCGCTGCTGCGCGGTGAGCCCGTCCAGCGCACCCGGGCCGGCTGGCGGGGCCTGCGCGGTGACGCCGCAGGCACGCAGCTCCGATGCCGCGCGCCGGGTCCACGGCACGGCGCCCAGGCGGCGGAACGTTTCCAGGGCGGCCTCCAGGACGGGCTTGGCGTCGTTGATCCGCCGCTGCCGCCGCAGCCACGCCCCGTAATCCAGCTGAAGCTGGGCCCGCTCGAACGGCCACGTGCCCCCGGCGGGATCGGCCAGACCCGCGGCGAAATACTCCTCGGCGCCGGCGGGCTCGGCCAGGAGCCGCAGGGCGC
>DATGVY010000678.1:0-1683 GCA_035299845.1 Streptosporangiaceae bacterium | reverse complement strand
CCTCATCGATGGGTGAACGCTCGCGAACCGCCGCGATGTCCTCGTCGCGGATCCGCCCAGCCACCATCCACCTCCGCGCCCGGCTCGCCTCACCCGTCGCCGCGAGTCTAGTCCCGCCCACTGCCAATTCGCCCTCGCTCGGCGGATGGCGGGTGCACGTCAATTTCGTAGGGGTGCTGGGTTCTAGCTGGTTGCTGGCCTAATCTGAGTGTTGTAAACACTCAGATTGGGGGCAATGGTGCCAGAAGAGGCCGATGAGCTGGCAGGACTGGAGCGCCGGCGGGAGGAGCTGTACCGGCAGCTGGGCAGGGTCGGGGATTTCCGCCGCGGGTCGCTGAACGAAGTACGCCGCAAGTGCGGGAAGCCGAACTGCGCGTGCGCTGCTCCGGGTCATCCGGGTCACGGGCCGCAGTACAACCTGACGCGGACGGTGGAGGGCAGGACCCGGGCGCTGCACCTGAAGCCGGGGCCGGAGCTTGAGAAGGCCCGGCGGGAGGTGGCCGGGTATGAGCGGTTCCGGGACCTGGTGGGGCAGGTCACGGAGGTGAACGAGGCGATCTGCGAGGCCCGGACGGCCGCGCCGCCGGGCGCCGCCGGTGATGCCGCCTCTCCGCCGGGAGGGGAAAAAGGGGGCTCCTCAAGGCGCTCGCGGCGGAGAAGTCCGCCGAGATAGGCCGCCTGGCAGCGGAAGCAGCACGGTCGCTGGGCTGCGATTCCGGCATGGAGGCCGCCGAGACGGTGATCCGCGCCGGCCTGCTGCAGCTCGGCGGCAGCATGCTGGGGCAGCTGCTGGCTGCTGACCGCGGCTACCGCGGTCCCCGGGTGCCGTGCGGCCAGGGCCACGAGGCGGAATTCATCTCCAGCCGGGACAAGGTATTCGATACGGTCCTGGGGCAGGTCACCCTCACGCGCGCCTGGTATCACTGCGCGGCCTGCGGCCACGGCCTCGCGCCGCGGGACGCCGAGCTCGGCGTGGCCGGCGAGACGATGTCCCCGGGACTGCGGGCGATGAACGACCAGGCCGCTGCCGCCGGGCCGTTCGCGAAGGCAGCCCGGCTGCTGGAAGGCCTGGGCGGAGTGCGCCTGACCGTCAAGCGGGTCGAGCGCGCCGCCGAGGCCAGCGGCGCCGCCGAGGCAGCTGCCGTCCGGGACCGGGCCGTCCTGGTCACCTCCCGGAAACTGGTGCCGCTGCCGCCGAACCCGCTTCCGGACAAGCTGTATGCCGCGATCGACGGCACCGGCGTCCCGGTCACCGCGAAGGAGACCGCAGGCCGGGACGGCAAGGGAGAGGACGGCCGTGCACGCACCCGCGAGGTCAAGCTCGCCGTATTCTTCACCCAGGACGAAGTGGACGACGAGGGATACCCGGTCCGGGATCCCGGCTCCTCCGGCTATATTTCCGCATTCGAGCCCGCGAGCGTGTTCGCCGGCCTCGTGGAGGCAGAAGGCATCCGCCGCGGCGCCGGCCATGTCCGCCAGATGACCATCCTCGGCGACGGCGCCGCCTGGATCTGGAACATCGCCAGCGCCAAGTTTCCCGAGGCCACCCAGATCGTGGACCTCTACCACGCCCGCGAGCACCTGCATGATCTCGCCCGGCTCCTGGAGTTCATGCTCGGCGACCAGAAGCCGGACTGGCTCGCCGCGCGCCTTGAGGACCTGGACTACGGTGACATCGACGGC
>DATGVY010000677.1:0-2126 GCA_035299845.1 Streptosporangiaceae bacterium | reverse complement strand
CACGCCTTAACGACATGGCACACACCCCACATCCCATGGATGAACGAGGAGCCCGCGTCCGGGCTGCCTTCGCTATGGACCCTTATGTTCACGGACCGAAGCCAGCATCGGTTCAGCCGCGCAGGGCCTGTGAGCGGTCTTTCATGCTGGAAACCGGAGCTGCCCTATCCGGGCCGCCGAGCCTGCCATCCAGCGACGGGCTGCAGCGCCAGATGTGGCGGCGCCCACCCGCTCGACAGCTGGTTCATGCAGGCGCCGGGCACGCGACCCTGGCGTCTGCGGTTGCCGTCAGGTGCCGTCGCTGAGCAGCGACCCGAATGTCTCCGCGCCGAGGGCCTCGGCGCGAGCGTGGTCCAGCACGCTGCCGGTGACCTTAGGGTGCTGGCTGGCCCATTGTGCAGCAGCGGCGGGGCTGGCGAAGAAGTTCAGGTAGCCGCAGCTGACCTGCTCGGCCGGGCCGTCGCAGTCCGTGCAGCCGGCGAAGACGACCGCGCCGGGCGGGTTCCAGCTGGCCGCGGCGCCGGAGAAGGTGACGGTGACCGGCTCGCCGGTGAGCGGGTCGGATGAGGTGATCACCGCATCAGTGCCGAGCATGGCGGGGATGCCCAGGGCGTCGATGGCGCACATCGAGTAGACGAGGGGCCCTCCGGCGATCGTCACCAGGTGCGGGGTCGGGGCGGCGGAGAACGGGTAGGCCATCCGGATCCGGCCTTCGTCGTCCAGGCCGAGGACGTCGGCGGCGGCCAGGGTGGCCAGCGCCTGGCCGGCAGTGATCTCGTGACGCCGGGCGGCGCCCTCCAGCTCCGCCGGCTCGGGTGGCCGGCCTTGGGTGGCGAACGCACGCAGCACGGCCTGGTACACCGCGCGCGGGCCGGCCGCCAGGCCGGCCCGCTTTCCGGCACCACCGGCGGCCAGGAAGCCCGCCGTTCCCGCGGGCGCCGAGGGTTCCGGCTCAATCATCGTCCCCCTCCTTCAGTCGTGGCCCGCCGCCGCCAGCGCCTGCCGGAGCGCCTCCACCGATGGTGCCCGGCAAGTGCGCCCGGCCGCGTCCCGGTACAGCCGGCACGACAGGCTGGGCGCCTCATCTGGCCCAGCGAACGGGTCCGCGCCGTCGATCAGCAGCGTCGGCGACCCGTGCATCCCGGCCGTTGCCGCCTGCCCTTCATCGGCCACCTCGCGCCGGTGCACCACCGCGCCCGGATGGCCGGCCAGTGCGGCCGCGAGCCGCTCCTCGAACGCTGCGGCGTTCGGGCAGGCCGGGACGGTCAGCAGGGTCAGCTCCATCGAATCAGCTCCTCGTCCGGGTTCTCCCCGGCAGGATAGACCTTCCCCCATGCTGGAAGGTCAAGGGCCGCCGGCGATGATCGAGCAGTAGCCCCGGCAGTCGGCCGGATCCTGCGCCGCCGCACGCCCGGCGAGCGCGGCCAGCTGATCACGGGCGCGTGCGAGTTCGGCCAGGCGAGCCTCGACCTCGCCGAGCCGCCGGGCGATCAGGCCGGTGACGTGGACGCACGGCGGCTCGCCGCCATCGCGGATATCCAGCACCTGGCGGATGTGCTCCAGCGTGAGCCCGGCCGCCTGAGCTTGCCGGATGAATGCGAGGCGCTCCAGGATCGCCGGTTCGTAGTCGCGGTAGCCGGACGGGGTCCGGGCCGGATGAGGAAGCAGGGCCTGGTCCTCCCAGAACCGGATCGTCTTGGCCGGCACCCCGGCCTGCCCGGCGATTTCGCCGATCTTCATCGCGCCCCTTGACTTTCCAGCTGACTGGAAGGTTTAGCGTAGCTGGCGGATGCACCCGGCGGCAAGCGTCGGGCCCTGCGCCGGCGCTGGCCGGCCGGAGGTGAAGGAGCGCACATGACCGCAGAAACCACCGCCGTCGCCCTCGACGCGATCGACGCAGCGCTGGCCGCGGCCGTTCCCGCCTGCTCGTTCGCCATCGCAGGCGGGCCCTGCACCGCGCCCGGCCGGGCGGGCGGGCCTGCCGGAAGAGGCCGAGATGACTACTCCGGCGCTCCCGGCGCGATGACCACCCGGTCGGCCTGATGTGCCACCGGTCGAGGTGGTGCGGCGGCGTTGCTGCTCAGCTGAGCCTACGCCGACCTGGCGGACTTGATCCGGGCCGGAGG
>DATGVY010000676.1:0-3861 GCA_035299845.1 Streptosporangiaceae bacterium | reverse complement strand
ATCGCCGGTGACCGGGACCTGCCCGTGGCGGCCAGGGGCGAGCGGGCCGGCATGTCGTGGCGGATGCGGGCCCGGCACCGGCTGCACGAGCCGGACCGGCCGGTCGAGCGCGCTGCTGACGCCGATATCGTCGCGGTCCTGGGCGCGTGCCGGTCGGCGCGGGACCAGCTGATCGTGTTGCTGATGGCGCGGGCCGGGTTGCGCAGCGGGGAGATGCTCGGGCTGCGCCGCTCCGATGTGCATCTGCTGGCCGACTCCCGCGCTGTGGGGTGCGAGGTGGCGCGGGCGCACGTGCATGTGATCCGGCGCGAGGACAATCCCAACGGGGCGGTGGCCAAGTCCCGCCGGCAGCGCGTGGTCCCGCTGGATTTCGCCGTGGTGCAGGCCTTCGATGCCTACGAGTTCGAGCGGATGCGGGTGCCGCGCGCCTCGGGCAGCGACTTCGTGCTGGTGAACCTGTTCCGCGAGCCGGTCGGGGTGCCGATGCGCCTGGACGCGGTGGGCGAGCTGGTCGCTGCGGCGTCCCGGCGCGCTGGCGTGGTCCCGGCGTTGCGGCCTCACCAGCTCAGGCACGCGTTCGCCTCGAATGTCTTGGATGCTGGCGGGGCGATCGACGAGGCTCAGGAGCTCCTCGGGCATGCCTCGGCTTCGTCGACGCAGGTGTATGCCCATCCTGATCCGGCCCGGCTGCGAGCCGCGGTGGATGCGGTGCCCAGCCCGCGCGAGCTGGCCGGGGTGAGCTGGTGACCGACCGCGGCACGGGCGCCGGCGAGCTGGCCGTCCTCGCCGATGGCGCGGCGGAGGACCAGGCGGCGGCGGTGCTCGTGCTCGGCGCCGAGGGCGAGACCGCCGGGCGGGCGGCCTGGAGGCTCGCGGCCTTGCTGGACGCCGGTTTCCTGGCTGGGGCGGGGTGGGATCCGGTGACCTGGGTGCTGTCGCCGCCGGCCGGGCACCGGCTTATCCGCTGGGACTGCGGCCGGCTGGACGGCCCGGCCAGCCAGGACGTGCATCCCCGGCGGGACGCGCCGTCGCCGGTGCTGGGGCCGGGCAAGTGCGCGGCCGTGGCGTGCCTGCGGGCCGGGGGCCGGCGCGAGGCTTACTGCCGGGTGCACGCGGCCCGGTGGGACGCTGCCAGGCAGGCCGATCCGCTGCTGGACGAGCGAAGATGGCGCCAGGTGGCCGAGCCGCTTCCCGTCCTTGGGCAGGTGAACCTGCGCGGTCTGGCCCCGCTGGCCGTGGCCGAGGTGCTTTACGGGTTGCAGCAGCGGGCCGCCGGCCAGTGCACGAGCTACTGCCGGTTCCTGCGCCGCCTTGCCCGGGAACTGCGCCAGTCGGGGGTTCCCTCGCTGGCGGACCTGCCCGTCCAGGACGAGCCGGTCCGCCGGTCACTGGTCAACTCGCTGCTGGCCCACCTCGGGCGGGCGTTCGCCGACCCGCGGACCGAGGTCACCAAAGACAGGTGGGACCTGACCGTCCTGGGTCACCACGGCTGGCTCGCCTTCACCGCCATCAGCCAGCCGTGGCTGCGTGAGGCCGCCAAGAGCTGGGCCGCTCACGACCTTCCCCGCCGCCGCGGCAAGCAAGCCGGCGCTCGGCTGCACGAGATCGTCGGCGCGCTGGCGCGGCTGTCCTCGACACTGCGGGCAAGCCGGGCCGATCACGGCGAGGATCCCGCCGCCCTCGGCCGCGCCGACATCGAGGCGTTCTTGCACCGGCTGGCGTTCCTGGCCGCCGACGGGCAGCTGTCCGCCTACGGGCGCGTCAAGACCTGCCAGGACACCGGGCGGGTGCTGGCCGAGATCCGCGCGCTGGGGCTGACCCGTCCCGGCGGCCCGGCCAGCGGCCTGGCCGAGGACTTCACCCTGACCGCCGGCGACGTCCCGGCCAAGGCGGATCCGGGCGAGCCCGGCCGTGACATTCCCGCCGAGGTGATGCGCCAGATCTGCGGGCACCTTCCCGAACTTGAGCAGGCCATCTCCAGCCGGGAGACCAGGGTCGCGGTCGAGCTGCTCATGGACACCGGCCGCCGGCCCGCTGAGATCTGCGCCCTGGGGTGGGACTGCCTGGCCCGGGCCGGCGACGGCACGCCGGTGCTGGTCTATGACAACGCCAAGGCTCACCGGCTGCGCCGGCGGCTGCCGGTTAGCGAGCACACTGCGACGCTGATCACCGAGCAGAAAGCCGCCGTCCGCGAGCGATTCCCAGGCACCCCGCCCGCCCGGCTGGCGCTGCTGCCCTCCCGGCGGCTCAACCCGGCCGGATCGCGCCCGGTCACCGAGGACAACCTGATCGGACGGCACCGGATCTGGCTGACCGCGATGGGCCCGCTGCTGCGGGCGGACGGCACCGAGTACGACAAGAAGCTGATCACGCCCTACTCCTACCGGCATTCCTACGCCCAGCGGCACGCCGATGGCGGCGTCCCCATCGACGTGCTCCGCGAGCTCATGGACCACACCTCGATGGACACCACGAAACGGTATTACCGGGTCGGCGAATCCCGGCGCCGCGAGGCGGTCGACAAGGTCACCGCGATGCAGTTCGACCGTCATGGCAACCGGGTCTGGCGCCAGGCCATGGCGATGCTGGACTCCGAGCACGCCCGGTACGCGATCGGTGAGATCGCCGTCCCCTACGGCACCTGCGCTGAGCCCTCCAACGTGCGGGCAGGCGGCGGCGCCTGCCCGGTCCGGTTCCGCTGCGCCGGCTGCGACCACTTCCGCACCGACGTCTCGCACCTGCCTGACCTGACCGGCTACCTTGACGACCTGCTGCGCACCCGCGAGCGGCTCCGGGCAGCCGTCGACGGAGTCGATGAGTGGGCCCGCGCCGACGCCACCCCTTCCACCGAGGAGATCAGCCGGGTCCGGCAGCTCATCAGCCGGATCAAAGGCGACCTCGCCGAGCTGCCTGACGCCGAGCGCGCCCAGATCGACCAGGCCGTCGCCGTCGTCCGCAAGCACCGTGCCGTGTCCCTCGGCATGCCCGTCATCCGCGCCGGCGCGCCCGTGAAAGAAGCCATCACATGACCACAGCGAACACCGCCACCAGGAAGGCGACAGCGAGCCCGCAGGCCGCCGCCATGGCCAGGGGCCGCCAGGCCGACTCCGCGCGGCGCCGCCAGCGCGTCCTCGCCGCCCTCAGCAAAGCCACCGGCAGCAGGGCCGAGATCAGCGTCTCCGGCATCGCCCGCGCCGCCGGCGTCGACCGCACCTTCCTCTACCGCCACCGTGACCTGCTCGCCCAGATCCACGCCCTCGAAGCCGCCCCGCCATCAGCCGCCGGCGACGGCGCCGCGCCCGGCGTCACCAGGGCATCGCTGCAAGCCGACCTGCTCGCCGCCGGAGAACGTGCCATCCGCCTGAACGCCCGCGTCCAGCAGCTCGAGAAGCGACTGTCCGAGGTCCTCGGCGAGCAGGCCTGGCGCGCCAGCGGCCTCGGGCAGGCCGCTGACCTCAACCAGCTCCGCGAGCAAGCCACCAGCCTGCAGCAGCAGAACATCGACCTGCGGCTGAAGCTCGAAGAACGCGACCAGGACCTCGGCGCCGCCCGCGCCGCCAACCGCGAGCTCATGGCCCAGCTCAACGCCACGGCACGCCGCCGGTGACACGCCAGCCATCCGTTGCACCACACCTGTGGCGCGCGTGCAGCAATGCTGATCAACCGCTGACCTGGCCGAACCCGGAAGACGCCCGACGTGTCTGGTTATGCACCCCCGGAGAAGGCAGGCTGGATGACCTACTGGGGCCGGTTCTACCGGACCGAGATGGATCCGCTTCTTATGCGCATCAACACCTACCTGATGCGGTGGGCCCGGAAGAAATACAAGCGGCTGCGTGGGTTCAAACGGCTTAAGGCGTG
>DATGVY010000675.1:0-12457 GCA_035299845.1 Streptosporangiaceae bacterium | reverse complement strand
GCGCACCAAAGCGCTGGAGAACGTGGAGCTGCCGATGCTCTACCAGGGCATCGCCGCGCGCGACCGCCACCAGCGCGCCGCCGAGGCGCTCGAGCGCGTGGGCCTCGGCGACCGGCTCCATCACACCCCGGCGCAGCTCTCCGGCGGCCAGCAGCAGCGGGTGGCCATCGCGCGCGCGCTCGCGTTCGAGCCGCGGCTGATCATCGCCGACGAGATCGTGTCCGCCCTGGACGCGTCCGTTCAGGCGCAGATCCTTAACCTGCTGGCCGACCTGCGCGAGCAGCTCGGCCTGGCCATCATCCTGGTGACCCACGACATGTCCGTTGCCAGGCATCTCTGCGACCGGATCATCGTCATGCAGGCCGGCCAGATTGTGGAAGCGGGCCCGGCCGACCAGGTCCTGCTCTCCCCCCGGCACCACTACACCCAGGAACTGCTGCGCGCGGTTCCGCGCCTGGAAGCCACTTTCGGCGCGCCGCCCGGCCCGGGGGGATGACGTGCGCCGTCTTGTCCTTCACCGTCTTGTCCAGGCGCTGCCGGTGCTGTTCGGGATCACGCTGGTGACATTCGCCATGGTGCACCTGGTGCCCGGGGATCCGGCGCGCGCCCTGGCCGGCCAGCGGGCGACACCGCAGATCCTGGCCTCGATCAGGCACCAGCTGGGCATCGACCGGCCGCTACTTCAGCAGTACTGGCATTTTGTCGTCGACATCGGTCACGGCCAGCTTGGCTACTCGTTCCTCCTGCATCAGCCAACCGACACGCTGCTGGCGGCGCGGCTGCCCACGACGCTGTTCCTCGTCGGCTACGGGGTCATGATCGCTGTCGTCCTCGGCGTGCCGCTCGCCATGATCTCGGCCACGCACAAGGAAGGCTGGCTTGACCATTCCATCAAGGGATCCCTGGTTGTAGGGCTCGGGCTGCCCAGCTTCTGGATCGGCCTGCTGCTGATCGCGTTCCTGGCGCTCAGGCTCAAGTGGTTCCCGGTGGGCGGGGCGGGAAGCGGCTTCCCCGACGAGCTCTGGCACCTGTTCCTGCCCGCCCTGACCCTGGCACTCAGCTTCCTGGCCGTCCTCGTGCGCAGCCTGCGGGCGTCACTGATCGACGTTCTCGATGCCGACTACGTCAGCCTGGCGGTGCTGAAGGGCATCACGCGTCGCCGGGTCTACGTCCGTCACGTCCTGCGCAATGCCCTGATCCCCGCGGTGACCATCGTCGGCCTCAACCTCAGCTACCTGCTCGGCGCCTCGGTGGTGGTCGAATCCGTCTTCTCGGTCGACGGCATCGGGAACACCCTGGTCAATGCGGTGCTGTCGCGGGACTACCAGCTGGTCCAGGGGATAGCGCTGGTGTTCGGCGTACTCGTGCTGATGATCACGCTCGCGGTCGATATCACGCAGGCTGCCCTCAGCCCTCGAAATGAGCTGGCGTGACCGTCACCGGACTCGGCCGCCCCGCCGCGCAGCGCCCCCTCGGGCGGCCCGGGCTTCGGCTCAGCGCGGTCCTGCCGTTCCTGCGCGGCCGCGAGCGCATCTCGCTGCTGGCCGGCTGCGGCATGCTCGCAATCATCGTGATCACCGCCGTGGCAGCGCCAGTCATCTGCAGGTACACGCCGACCACGCTGAACCCGCTGGCCAGCCTTCAGCCGCCTAGCGCCGCGCACTACTTCGGCACCGACCAGTTCGGCCGGGACATCTTCGCACGCACCGTGTACTCGGCCAGGATCGACTTGATCATCGCATTTTCCCTGGTCACCACCGCGTTCGTGATCGGCACTACGGTCGGTGTCATCGCCGGATGGGTAGGCCGCGGCCTGGACAGCGTCCTGATGCGGGTCATCGACGTGGCGCTGGCGTTCCCGTTCCTGGTCTTGGTTATCTGCATTGTCGGGCTGCGCGGACCGGGGCTGCTGAGTCTCTACCTGGCAGTATCGATCGTTAGCTGGATCTTCTATGCCCGGCTGGTGCGGGCAGAGGTCCGTAATATCCGGCACTCGGAGTACATGCTGGCCGCCGAGGCCTCCGATTTCTCCACGCTGCGGGTGCTCGGCAGGCACCTGCTGCCCAACGTGATCATCCAGCCGCTGGTCTACGCGTCATCCGATCTTGTGTACGCGCTGCTCCTGGCGGCGTCCGTCTCCTACCTCGGCCTGGGAATCCAGCCGCCTACGCCGGAATGGGGCCAGATGATCCAGGACGGAAGCACCTTCATCGGCGCGCAGTGGTGGCTGTCGTTCTTCCCCGGCGCTGCCATCGTGGTGACCGCCGTCGCGTTCTCGCTCATCGGCGACGGGCTGGCCACCATTGCCCGCGAAGGCTCGGGGTGATGTCGATGACGGGCTCACCGGTAACGATGACGGGCTCCGGGCTTGCGCTGGAGATCCGCGGGCTGCGGGTGACCGCCCGAGGCGGCGGCCGGAGCGTCCAGATCCTTCGTGACCTGGACCTTGACCTGCGCAGCGGCGAGATCCTCGGCGTGGTCGGCGAGTCCGGAAGCGGGAAGAGCACGCTGTGCCGCGCGATCGCCCGGCTGCTGCCCGGCGGTCTGGTGATCGAGTCGGGCACGATCCGGATGGGGGATGTGGACGTGCTCGGGATCAGGCCGGGGCAGCTGCACCGGATGCCGTCGCGCGGCGTGCGGATGGTGTTCCAGAACCCGATGACCGCCCTCAACCCGGTCATGACCGTCGGCGGTCAGTGCACCGAGGCGGCCCGGGCCGGCCGCCGGATGACCCGCGCCGAGGCGCTCGCCCGGTCAGTAGAGATCCTGGAGCGGATGGGGATCAAGAACGCCGCCAGCCGTATGAACGACTACCCGTACCAGTTCTCCGGCGGGCAGCGGCAGCGCATCGTGGTGTCCATCGCCCTGGCCGGCGAGCCCGCCGTGCTGCTCGCCGACGAGCCGACCAGCGCGCTCGATGTGAGCACGCAGGCAGCGCTCCTCGACCTGATCAGGGAGGTCTGCGCCGAGCGCAACACTGCGGTGATCTTCGTCTCGCACAACTACGCGGTCGTCTCGCAGCTATGCTCACGCGTCCTTGTGCTGTATGCCGGCCAGGCAATGGAACTGGGCCCCACCGCCGCGCTGCTCACCCAGTCACGGCATCCCTACACAGCGGCACTGATCGCCTCGCTGCCGTCAATCGAGACCCGGGTGCCCAGGCTGCCTGCCATCCCCGGCCAGCCGCCCGGGGTCGGCGAGGCACCGGGCGGCTGCCCGTTCCGGCCGCGCTGCCGCCACGCCGATGACGGTTGCCGCTCGGCTCCCATGGTGATGCGTGAGATGGCCCCCGGTCACCAGACTTCATGCATGCGGGCCGACCTGATCTGGGAGCGCCGCGGCGGGGACGGCGGTACCGGCCAGGCGCACGGCGGGGGGAGCAGCGCATGAGCGCCGCAGCCACGACCGGGCGGCGGCCCGCGCCAGCCGACCTGATGCTGCGGCGGTGCCGGGTCAAAGACAGCCAGGAACTGGTGGACATCGCAATCTCCGCGGGCGTGATCGCCAGCGTCGGCCACCATCTCGACCAGGACGGCCTTGCCGAGCTGGACGCCGACGGCCGCCTGGTGAGCTGCGCGTTCGTGCAGCCCCATATCCACCTGGATAAGGTCGGCACCTTGCCGCTACTGGGCTCGAACCGCACCGGGACCCTGGCCGAGGCCATCGGCATCCTGCACCGGATCAAACGGACAGCTTCTGCCGACGAGGTCGCCGAGCGGGCCGGGGTGGTCATCAGGCAGGCCGTGCTGTCCGGGACCACCCGGATCAGGACGCACGTCGACGTGGATACCATCGGCGGCCTGACCCCGCTGCGCGGCGTCCTGCAGGCCGCCAGGGACCATGCCGACCTGTGCGATATCCAGACAGTGGTGTTCCCGCAGGAGGGCATCATCCGCGACCCGGGTACGGCGGAACTGATGGCGGAGGCCCTGCATACGGGCGGCGACGTGGTCGGCGGGATGCCGCACTGGGAGCCGGACGAGCAGGCGTCACGAGAGCACATCGGCGTCTGCATGGACCTCGCCGAGCGCTACGACAGGGACGTCGACATGCACGTCGACGAGACTGACGATCCACGGTCCAGGACGCTTGCCATGCTCATCGACGCCACGCTGGCGCGCGGCTGGCAGGACCGGGTCACGGCCGGACACTGCTGCGCCATGGCCGCCTGGGAGGACAGCTACGCGGCGGACGTCATCACCCGCGCGGTCGCCGCTGGCCTGCGCTTCGTGGCCAACCCGGCGACCAACCTGCTCCTGCAGGGCCGGGGAGATCACGAGCCGAGACGGCGCGGAATTCTCCGCGTCAAGGAACTGCTGGCCGCCGGGCTGACAGTCGCCTGCGGCCAGGACTGCGTCGCCGACGGCTTCTATCCGTTCGGGTCCGCCGACCAGCTTCAGGTGGCGCTGATCTTGTGCCATGCGGCGCAGCTGTCGATGCCCGCCGAGATCGATGCGGCAGTCGCCGCGATCGGGACGGCGGCGGCCAGGGTGATGGGCGTCAGCGGCTACGGGCTTGAACCGGGGTGTGCTGCCGACCTCGTCATTCTCGACGCCGACAACGCCTTCGAGGCATTGCGCCTCCAGGCGGCAAGAAGGTGGGTCATCAGGCGCGGATCCATCGTGGCGCAGACGCAGCACTCCAGCGCGCTCAACCGAACCCAGGACCGCTAGCCAAGGAGGAAGACATGGAGCTACAGACCCTGCGGGGCGTCGTTCCCGCGATCGTGACGCCATTCGACGCCCGCGACAACGTGGACACCGACGCTGCGGGACGGCTGACCGGATGGCTGGTGGACAGCGGTGTGCACGGGATCATGACCACCGGGGGGACCGGCGAGTTCCCGCACCTGGACCGCGGTGAACGTCGCGACCTCACCCGCGCGGTAACGCAGGCGGCAGCCGGGCGGGTGCCGATCCTCGCCGGGACGGCCGCGTGCAGTACCCGCGAGGTGCTCGGCCTCTGCGAGGACGCGGCAGAGGCCGGCGCCGATGGGGTGATCACCGTGCCGCCGTACTATTTCCCGCTGCCGGGCTCCGCGATCGCGGAATTCTTCGGGTCGGTGGCCGACCGCTCCCCGCTGCCGGTTTTCGTCTACAACAACCCCCTCTACACCGGCAACGGCATGTCGCCGGCCCTGATCGCCGAGATCCTCGGGCATGACAACATCGCCGGCCTCAAGCAGAGCGAGCCGGATCTGGGCCAGCTCGTCGAGGTCATCCACGAGGTCCGTACCGTCCGCGGTCTCACCCGGTCGCTATTCACGGGCGTGGACAGCCAGTTCGCCGCCGCCCTGGCGGTTGGCGCGGATGGCATCTACTCCACGGCGGCGGGAATCGTCCCCGAGCAGATCGTCCGGCTGTACTCCTTCGCCGCCGCCGGTGACACCAGGGCCGCAGCGGACCTGCAGCTCGGGCTCCAGCCGCTGAACCGGTTCCTGGAGTACGACCCGGGCTACGTAGCGCCCGCCAAGCAGGCGCTGCGGATGCTCGGCATCGAGGTCGGCGACCCGCGTGCCCCGCTGCCCGGCCTGACCGACGACGAGCTGGCCCGGCTGCGGTCGGCCCTCGCCGGGCTCGGTGTCGCGTCCCCGGCGCCAGACCCAGCCGCGGTGACCGGCTAGGCGAATGATCGTGACGAGGCCGATGACCGCGGCGAGCGCCATGCCCCCGCCGATCGAGGTCCGCAAGATACCGCTGCAGCATGTCAGCGACGCGTCCGGGCTGGAGCAGCTGATCACCGGCGGCGCGATCGAGGCTGACCGCGTGATCGCCGTGATCGGGAAAACGGAAGGGAACGGCGGCGTCAACGACTACACCAGGATCCTCGCGGACCGGGCGTTCCGCGAGGTGCTGGTGGCGCGCGGGACCCGGACCGCCGAACAGGTCGGCCAGATCCCGATCGTCTGGTCCGGCGGGACGGACGGAGTCTTGTGCCCGCACGCCACGGTGTTCGCCACCGCGGCCGGAGCCGCCCTGGATGGAGCCACCGGAACCCACCGCGACCAGCCACGGCTGTCGGTCGGGGTGTCCATGAGCGAGCCCCTGCTGCCCGAGGACATCGGCCGGATCCCGATGGTCGAGAAGGTCGCCGCCGGGGTCCGCGTGGCCATGCGGCAGGCCGGGATCACCGACCCGCGGGACGTGCACTACGTGCAGACGAAGACGCCGCTGCTGACCACCCATACGATCGCCGACGCGCGCCGCCGCGGCCAGAGCGTGTTCACCGAGCAGACCGGGGAGTCGATGGACGTGTCCAACGGCACGACCGCGCTGGGAGTCGCGGTCGGGCTCGGCGAGATCCAGATGCCGGCCGCGGACGCCATCATGCGCGACCGGGGGCTGTACTCCGAGGTGGCGTCGTGCTCGTCGGGGGTCGAGCTGGACCGGGCGCAGATCGTCGTGCTCGGCAACGTGGCCGGAATCGGCGGCCGGTACCGGATCGGGCACGGCGTGATGCGCGACGCGCTCGACCAGGACGGGATCTGGCAGGCGATCGCCAGCGCCGGCCTGCCCCTTCCCGACCGGCCGCGCCCGGCCGACCTGGACAACCGCCTGGTCAACCTCTTCATGAAGTGCGAAGCCGACCCCACCGGCGTGGTGCGCGGCCGGCGAAACGCCATGCTGGATGACTCGGACGTGCACTGGCACCGGCAGATCAAGGCGTGCGTCGGCGGCGTGGCTGCCGCGGTCAGCGGAGACCCGGCCGTGTTTGTCTCGGTCTCCGCGGTACACCAGGGCCCGGCAGGCGGCGGTCCGGTCGCCGCGATCGTGGACCTCTCGGAGCGATAACCGCCATGGCAGCACTGGCAGCCGATGCGACCTGCCCGTGCGGACCCCGGGCCGTCGGAAAGGGGCGCTGGCCGATGGGCCTGTGCGGCTATGACGCGATCGCTCTCGCCGGAATGTTGCGGCGGCGGGAGGTTTCTGCCCGCGAGGTGGTGGCTGCCCACATCGAGCGGGTCGAGGCGGTGGACGGGATGGTGAACGCTCTTGTGACCCGCTCGTTCGAGACCGCACTCACGAGCGCGGCACGCGCTGATGAGTCCGCTTCGCGCGGGGCAGAGCTGGGCCTGCTGCACGGGCTGCCGGTGGCGCACAAGGACCTGACCGATACGGCGGGAGTACGCACGACCTACGGTTCGCCGCTGTTCGCCGGTCACGTGCCCGACCGCGATGCGCTGGTGGTGAGCCGGATGGCCGGGGCAGGGGCGATCAGCCTGGGCAAGACCAACACGCCCGAGTTCGGGACCGGCTCGCACACGGTCAACCGGGTCTTCGGTGCTACCCGCAACCCGTTCGACGCGACCCGCAGCGCCGGCGGCAGCAGCGGCGGAGCCGCAGCGGCCCTTGCCGCCCGGATGATCTGCCTGGCTGACGGCACTGACCTGGGCGGATCGCTGCGTAATCCGGCGAGCTTCTGCAACGTTGTCGGGCTGCGCCCGTCCGCGGGCCGGGTGCCGTCCTGGCCGCTGGCTGATGTCGCCGATATGTTCGCGGTGGACGGTCCGATGGCGCGCACGGTCGCCGACGTGGCGCTGCTGCTATCGGTAATGTCCGGCCCGGATCCGCGGGTCCCGATGGCCCTGGACGCCCTGCCGCCGATCCTGGCCGAGCCGGCGCAGGTCACCGGGCTGCTGGAGCGGGATATGCGCGGCGTCAGGGTCGCGTGGAGCACCGACCTCGGGCTGCCCGTCGATCCTGAGGTCCGGGCCGTCCTGGCCGGAGCCAGGCAGGCGCTGGTTGATCTGGGCTGCGACGTGGTAGACGCATGCGCGGACCTGGCTGGCGCCGATGAGGTCTTCCGCACCTGGCGCGCCTTCCGATACATGACGCTGCTCGGCCCGCTGTACCGCGAGCACCCCGGGCAGCTAGGCGCAAATGTCGCCTGGAACATCGAGCGCGGCATGGAGCTGACGGCCGCCGACCTGAGCCGGGCTACCCTGCTGCGCACCGCGCTCGCCGAGAGCCTGACCGCGTTCTTCGCCGACGTCGAGTTCCTGGCCTGCCCGGCTACTCAGGTGGCGCCGTTCGATGTGGACCTGGACTGGGTGCACGAGATCGACGGAGTTCAGCAGGAAACCTACCTGGACTGGATGGCGTCGGCCTACCTGATCTCGGCCACCGGGCTGCCGGCCATCTCGGTGCCGGCCGGGTTCACCACCGGCGGCCTGCCGGTCGGGCTGCAGCTGGTCGGTCGGCGCCGGGCGGACTGGCCGCTGCTGGGCGCGGCACGCGCATTCGAGGCAGCTACCAGCTACGCGAGCATCGTGCCCGATCTCGGCGTGCCGCCGTGACGGGCAGGAGTCGCGGCCCGCCAGTCACGGCGCCAGCCGGAACGGCGGATACCGGTCCGTGACCAGGGTCACCGCGTAGGCAATCAACCGGTGTGCCGGTGCGCCACGCCTTCGACGAACCTGCAGCCATGGTCGCCCGGCCAAGCGGGCGCCCGCCGGCCGCGGCGTGAATGAGGAACATGCACCCGCCACTGCGGCGGCTCGTTGAGTTCGGCAGCTGGGTCGGGGACGGGCGACCAGTCGACAGGCGCGGCGAGCTGCCGAGAGATTCGCTCCGCTCCGCGGCGGCGGCATTGGGTCTCCCGGCCGATGGGGTAGGCCGGCTGCGCGACCCGCCCGCCCTGGCCAGGCTCTGGTGGCTTTCGCTCGACTTCGGCATGCTCTCGCTGCGCCGCACCCTGCTGGAGTACTCGCCGGACCATGCCGCCGAGCACGCGGCAGACCTGGTGAGCGAGTGCGCAAAACTCGGCATCGAGCTTCCGCGCGCCGAACTCCGTGACCTCTTGCCCGAATGGAGCACCATGCTGGGCTGACGTCGCGCAGCCCTGATGACTTACGTCGTTCGGCGACTGACCAGGCGCTGCTCGACGCGATCATGACTGGTGCGGTCGGCTATGTGCTGAAGCAGATCCGCGGCACTGACCTGGTCAGTGCCGCGCGCCTCACCGTCGCGTCCGCCGCACCTCTGCCCGCCATGCTCGACGGTCTTGCCGGGCCAGGTACCGCTGCGGTGGTCGGCGGTGCGGGAGGTGACGCCGAGCCGGTCCCCGGTACGGCTCCCGGGGCACCGACCGGCGGGGTGGTCCAAGAGATCCGCGGCGCGGCTACTGGGGCAGCCTGCGCACGCTGCGGCGCCACACCGCGTAGCCGCTGCAAGGCAGCAACCCGCCCGGCCAGGCCGCGCGCGCCCGCGCCGGCGCCGAAGAAGGTAGCCAATCCCACAGCCACCGGGACGGTGAACGCCGCTCATTCCACCTGTGGCCAGTGAGGACCGAGGTACGGGTCCGGGTGGTCCTGCGCCCAGCGGTCGAGGACCTTGGCGAGTGCGGCAGCCTGTCCGCCGCCTGCGGGCAGGTTCTTCTTCAGAACGAACACGAGCACCACGTCACGCTCGGTGGCGAAGTCCGCGACATTCTCGGTGACGACGGCCCGGCCCTCTGCCCGGGCG
Source organism: Streptosporangiaceae bacterium (assembly GCA_035299845.1). Taxonomy (GTDB): domain Bacteria; phylum Actinomycetota; class Actinomycetes; order Streptosporangiales; family Streptosporangiaceae; genus Palsa-506. The sequence continues at coordinate 2,993 of DATGVY010000675.1, read as the reverse complement.
ACAGCCGCAACTTGAGCGTCGTCGGTCGCCCGGAGGCCGACCTCGGCGACATGGACTGCATCGTGGCCGTAAGTGTCGCGCATGAGCACGGCCGCGGTCATCGGAAACATCTCATCGACCAGGAAGGCGGTCACGCCAGTAGCGCCTCGCGCTGCCGCGACGTGCGACGGCTTCGCTCCGCCATGGCATGGTTGCGATCGATCCGCCTTCGGACATCGTCTGGGTGCTCAGCGGCATAGTCGAGAGCGATGCGAATGAGCCGCGGGTACAACTCTGACTCGGCGCCTAGCAGGCTGATTCGCTGCTCCTCGGTACCGTCGAGTTCTTGAAGGCGCGCGATGACCTCCCAGACGTCCGGTCCGGCGGCAAGTGCGGCGCGCCGATCGTGCGCAGGGCCCCGGAAGACGATTCCCGGGTAGTCGAGTTGATCGATTCCCTCAACGATGAGCTGATCCAGCAGAGCCGTGGCGGTGGTGCCGTCGCGAGCGGCACGTGACGTCAGGCGGGCCTTGGCGGTGTCGCTGATGCGAAACGATGTGCTTGTGGCCACGGTGACCTCCCCTGGGCTTCAGGAGAACAGCATACCGCAACGTAGCTCTCTTGCGCTACAAGGCGCATCCGCCCGTCAACCGTGGCAACCTAGACGTACCCAGACCACGTGGACGTGCGGCCGAAGCCTCGCGGTCCGGAAAAGCTGGCGGTTCAGCGGCTCCCCTGGAAATACGGGCAGCGCATGTTGGCCGACCAGTGCACGTTGGCTGGCCAGTATGCGACTTTCGCCGACAGAGGATCCCCTATGAGAGACGCACGCGCGGGCGGCGCGCCAGGCGCGGCCGTAGCTGCTTTCGCTGAGCGGGGCGCCGCGGAACAGGCGCCCATCAGGCGCGTAGTACCGCAGATGCTGACGGAGGAGAGTGACCAGGACTGGCGGGATCGGGATGGTCCGGACCGATCCTTCGGGCTGGTGCTTGAGGCCGCGCTGTTCATAGCTGGTGCCGTCGGCTGTCCAGGCTGGACGAATCGTGCGAGTTCGCCAGATCGGCCGGCGCCTCCACGACCAAGCCGCGTTCAGCAAAGAACTCAGCGGCATCGCGTCATCGTTGAGCGCCGTCGCTCGCCAAGACGTAGCGGATCCTCGGCCAGGAAGGCGGCCGGTTGCGGGGCTATCGGAGTGGCCTCGCGAGGTGACGTGGCTTTTGCGCCGACACGCCGCTTTGCTCGCTGACGCTTGCGGACAAGGTTAGTAGTGTCGGTGGCAACCGACCCGTGGGAGGTGTCGTGGGCCGCGCAAGCAACCGCAAGAAGGCACGCCGCCAGGCTGGGTACAGCTCCCGGCAGGCCAGGCAAAGCTCCCGGGCCGAGGCCGCGACGCGGCAGGCGATGCTCCAGCTTGCCGCTGGCCTGCAGGCGCTGAGTCAGGAAGTGCAGACGCGCCGTGAGCAGCACACAGCGGCCTGCCTGGCATGGTGTGGCGGCCAGGAGCCCGTTCCGGCTGAAGTGCCGCGATGGCCCGAGGGCTCGCTCGGCGACCGGTTCCTCGCTGGCACCTACCTGGCAGAGGCACGGAACGCGCCGTGCTTGCTGACTGCGGATATTCCGGACGCCACGGTAATCGCCGCCGAACCCGCGCACTGGAACGTCGCGGCTAGTGCCCTGGTTCGCGCGGTTGTCTTCGACGGACTGAAACTCGACCACCCAGCGGTGAGCATGCTGCTCGAGGTGCTTGCTCCCATCGCCGAGGCCGAGCTGGCGTATGGCGAGGCCATCGAAGCCTGGTTGCACCGAGGCGGGCCTGAATACGAGGAAGACGAGCCGGAGTTCCCAGAGCTGGACGGGCCGGTGTTCCTGCTCGGCACGTGCGCGCTGGTGGACGCGACCTGGGCGGTGGTGGGTGAGGACCCGCTCAGCGAGGTTCTCGAGGTGTTGCTGCCGGTTCTGGCCGGCGCCGCCCCGGGCCTGGAGAACCGGGTTGTTGCTGACGCGCTTATCGGCGCTTTTACCACGCATTACCGCTGCGAACAGCCGGGCGATGCCGACGTGCTGGAGCGCATCAGGCGCCCGGGCGGTGGCGACGCGCTCGAGAACCTCGTCGCCGCCGAGGCCGTGTCGCCCAGAGACGTCCTTCCGGTCGGGCTGACGGTCCTGTCCGCGCTCGCTGAGCTCTGCCGGAGCGGTTCGGCTTCGCTTCTTCGGCGGGCAGCCTGAGAAGGGCTCGCTTTGGGTTCGCCCTCTTCGCCGGGGTGTCTGTTTGCCGAACCGGGACCTGTGCTGGCTGTGCCATGAGCGCGTGCCAGCAGCCCGCAGGGTGTGGTGCGGTGGCACGACTCCTTACCTACGGGGATGGTGCCGTCCCTGGCAACTGCGGCTGGGCGGGCGTCGGCGTGCCCGGCGGATGCCTCAGGAGGCACACGTGCCGGATGAGCCTGACCTGGCGGGGCTGGAGGCTGAGCGGGCCCGGCTGTATGCCGACCTCAGCCGGGTCGGCGATTTCCGCCGGGGCGCGCTGAACGCGGTGCGGCGCAAGTGCGGGAAGCCGAACTGCGCGTGCGCGCGGCCGGGTCATCCCGGTCACGGGCCGCAGTACAACCTGACGAGGTGGGCGGGCGGCAAGACGGTGACGGTGCACCTGCGGCGCGGCCCGGAGCTGGAGAAAGCGGAGCGGGAGGTCGCCGAGTGGGAGCGGTTCAAGTCGCTGACCGGGCAGCTCGCCGAGGTGAACGAGGCGATCTGCGACGCCCGGCCGCCGTTAGGCCAGCCCCGCACCGCGGCCCCTGACCCCGAGGGGCAAAAAAGGGGCTCTGCGCGGCGCTGGCCGCCGCCGAGGTAGCCCGGCTGGCTGGCGCCGTGGCCGCGTCGCTGGCCGGCGGGGAGGGCCTGGAGGCAGCGGAACTGGCGATCCGTGCCGGGCTGACCAGGCTCGGCCGCGGCGTGCTGGAAGACCTGCTGGGCGCCGACGCGGGGTACCGGGGACCCCGGATCGGCTGCGGGGCCGG
>DATGVY010000674.1:0-7490 GCA_035299845.1 Streptosporangiaceae bacterium | reverse complement strand
CGATGGCGCTGATCGAGCTGGCCAAGGTGATCGCCGCCGATCCCGCGGCCAGCCGCCGGTGGGCCGCCGAGCCACTGCCGCTAACCGACCGGCTGATGGCCGTCCTCACCGCCCGGTTCACTGCCCTGCCCGGGCAGGCGCAAGCCGCGTTGCTGCTGGCCGCGGTGGCCGACGGCCCGGACTTGAGCGCGGCAGCCAGCCACGGTGTTGGGCTCGATGCGCGGGCCCTCGCGCCGGCCGAGAAGCTGGGCCTGGTCAAGGTCGACAGGACCGGCCTGCAGTTCTCCCATCCCCTGGTCCGTTCGGCCATCTACCACTCCGCGCCGTTCGCGCAGCGGGCCGCCTCGCACCGCCGGCTCGCCGGGGCCCTGCACGACCAGCCAGACCGGCGAGCCTGGCACCTGGCCGCCGCGGCACTGCAACCGGACGAACACGTGGCTGCGCTGCTCGAGGCCACAGCTACCCAGGCGCAACACCGCGGCGGCGCGGCTGCCGCGGCGCTGGCGATGGAACGCGCGGCCGAACTCAGCCCCGGCCGCGCAGACCAGGCACGCAGGCTGGTCGCCGCCGCTTCGGCCGCCATTTCCACCGGCCAGGCGGACTGGGTCCAGGATCTCGCCACCCGCGCCCTGGCGGTCACGGCGGACCCGGCACTGCGGCTGACGGCCCGCCGTGACGCCGGGTGGGCGCTGGCTTACTCTGGTCGGCGCTCAGCCGCGCTGTCAGCGCTCCTCTCCGTCGCCGAAGAGGCATCGCGTGACCTGCCTGCCCTCGCCTGGGACGCCCTCGCGGATGCAGCCACCGTCGCCTACTACTCAGGTGCGCCCGCCAGCCGCCAGGCCGTGAACCGCACCCTCGAACTCCTCGAAAAAAAGAGGCCGCCGCCGTCCCCCGGCCGTCCCCCTCGCGTTGATGTCGGCGCGCGGGGGCTTTGGATACGGGCCTGCACCGACCCGTTCGGCGGCAGAAACCAGCTCGTCCCGTACCTGAGCCGCATCGCCAGCTCTGCCCTTGAAGAGCCCGCTCTGTGGCGAGCCGGGTCCGCCGCATGGCTCCTGGACGAATCCGACCTGGCGATCCATATGCTGCAGGACGCTATGCACCGGCTCCGGGCACCCGGGATGCGGGGCACCAGCGCCCCCGGCCTGACCGCGCTCGGGTGGGCATACATCGACACCGGGCGCTGGGACGAGGCGCTGGAAGTTGCCGCCGAGGCCGCCGGCATCGCTGAGGCGAACCACATGAACACCGTTGCCGCGTCCGCTGACGTGATCGCGGCCGCCGTCCTGGCCATGCGCGGGGACTCCGGCGCGGCCCGCAGGCATGCTGGCAGGGCGCTCGCCACCGGCGATCCCGCCGAAAACGGACTGATAGCCGCCTGGGCCCGGCGGGCCCGCGGCGTCGCGGCTCTCGCCGACGGCAGCTACCTCCTCGCGTTCACCCAGCTCCGCGAGCTGTTCAGCGAGGACGGCACGCCCCTGCACAACTACGCCTCCTACCTGGGCGTGGCCGATCTCGCCGCCGCTGCGGTCCGCGCCGACCGGCGGATGGAAGGGTCCGACGTCATCGAGCACGCACTCAGCCCTCTAGGCGGAATGGCCTCTCCGCGGCTCGAGCAGCTCATCGCGCGGGCCCGAGGCATTCTCGCCGACCCAGCCAAGGCAGAGGCCTATTTCGGCAAGGCGCTCGCCGACCCCGCCGGGGACCAGTGGCCCTTCGAACGGGCACAGCTTCGCCTCGACCACGCCGAATGGCTGCGGCGGCGGCGCCGGATCAACGACGCCAAACCCGTCCTGACGCAGGCCCTGGGCACCTTCCGGCGGCTACGGGCCCGGCCCTGGGCGCAGCGCACCGAGGCAGAGCTCAGAGCGTGCGGGGTGACTATCGCCGGCCCGCCCGGCGAACACGACGCCCTAGGGGAGCTCACCCCCCAGCAGCGCCAGATCGTCCGCCTGGCCAGCGACGGCCTGACCAACCGCCAGATCGGCGACCGGCTCTTCCTCTCACCGCGCACGGTCAGCTCGCACCTGTACCGGTCCTATCCCAAACTTGGCGTAGCCGGCCGCCACCAGCTCCGCGACGTGATCGCCCGCGCCAGCACCCCCACGCCAGCACACCAAAGCGCCGGAAGCGACACTCTGCTTTAGGTAAGTGCGTTGTCGCTGGCTGGCATGAGTAACCCGATGAGCACCCTGACCGGCTGGTCTCCTGCGCAAGCAGCCGCCTCCGAACGCGGATGCCTCCCGCCAGAGCGCCGACCGGACCGGCACGCTGGCAGCGCCCGCAGCCGCAGCCAGATTCAAGCGGCTCAGAGGTATCTCCTTCGACTCGGGTAGGGCAGCGCTCATCCCACGCTGATTGCCAGCTTTCCGCGGGTGCCCGCGGCGAAATCAGCAAGGGCCCGGGGAAACGTCGGCTAGCGCGTAGGTCCGCTGCACGGGGACGGTGAGCTGGCCGTTTACCACGTCCGCGGCCAGCCGTCCGAGGGTCCGGCTGGCGGGCAGCGCGACGACCGGGGTGGCCTGGACGGCACGCCTAGTGAGCTGGTCACCCGACAAGCCCAGGGTGGAAGCGATGCGGCCGCCGGGCAGCGGCAGGTCCGCCAATTCCAGGCTGTCGCAGAGTCTCACCCGGCAGCGGGTCGATCGCGTCGATGGCGCTGAGCGCGGCGGTGCCGGCCAGGCCCAGCGCCCCGGCGGTGGCGAGGTCCAGCCCGGCTGGAACCAGGGCGGTGCAGGCCTCCGGTGCCGTGACGTACTCGCCGAACGCGCCGTCGCCGAGCGCGGGCCTGGTGACCACGCCGAACACGGCATCGCCCGGCACCGCGGTGGTGGGCGCGGGCTTTGGGACGGCCATGCTAGGCGCCTTCCGCACCGTGAGCGCGCTGGCGGCTCCCGGCCAGCGGGCCAGCCTGATCGCCGCGTACTTCATCGCGTCTTACGCGGCGTTCAGTATCCCCGTCGTGCTCGCCGGCGTGGCCACTGATTTGACTCCTCGACCGAACGTAGTTGCGTGCACGGTGCGTGGCCGGCGGGTCTTGCTGAAACGCCGCCAGGCGCGGGCCGCGCGGCTGACGCTCGGCCTCTCGCTGGTAAACGGTTAAGCAACCGAGGTCGGATCGGCGGGGGAAGCAGGCGTCGTCACGTTGGGCCCAGCGGGACGGCGCTAGTTCCTGACGGTGTTTCGCGCCTTCTCAAGCTGCAGCCGCCTATGGAAGGTGCAGTCACGTGGCGGATACCCCGCCGCCAGCGTCCGGGGCAGAGTCGAGCTGTGCGGGGTTAACCGTCACGGGACCGGCGCCGCGTGCGCGCAGCCGTGGTGATGGATGGTCAAGGTCTGACGGGCGAGCATAGGAGGCAAGGATGACGGTACGAAGCGGCAGCGCCGAGTGGCACGGGAATGTGGAGAGCGGTTCGGGAACAGTCACTGTCGGTGACGGCGTCTTTGAGGGGGCCTATTCTTACGACTCGCGGTTCGGTGAGGGAAAGGGGACGAATCCGGAGCAGCTGATCGCGGCGGCACACGCCAGCTGCTTCACGATGGCTCTCTCGAACATCCTCAGCGCCGCAGGCCACCCGCCGGAGTCGCTGCGCACGAACGCGCGCGTCCAGCTGCGCAACATCGACGGCGCCCCCACGCTGGCGCGCATCAACCTGGATACGGAGGGACGCGTCACGGGCGTCGATGAGCAGCAGTTCCAGGCGCACGCGGGCGAGGCCAAGCGGGTCTGCCCGGTGTCGCGCGCACTGGCCGGGATCCCCGAGATCGTCTTGACGGCCAAGCTTGCCGCAGGCGCGTGATGGACGTTGACAACGCCGTTCTCAGTGGCGGCCCCGGCACACCGATCCTGTTTCTGCACGGTGCCTGGCACGGAAGCTGGTGCTGGCCGAGGTTCTGGCCCGGGTGACCGGTGCCGGTGCCCGGGCGCTGGCCGTCGATATGGCCGGGCATGGGCTGCGCGCCCGCCGCCCGGCGGCGCTGACCCGCCGCCCGTTCGACGCCGGCCTGCTGGCCACCGAGCCCTCCCCGGTGGCCGGCGTGGACCTCGACCAGGCCGGCGAGCTGCTCCTCTCCCAGATCGAGCAGCTCGGCGCCGGGGACCCAGTGGTCGTCGTGGCGCACAGCGCGGGCGGCGTGGTGCTGACCCGGGCCGCCCAACTGGCCCCCCACCTGGTGGCGCACGCCGTCTACCTGACCGCGTTCATGCCGGCCTCCGGCGTCCCCGCCCTCGCATACACCCGGATGCCCGAAAACGAGGGCGGCCTGGTCCCGTCCTGCGTGGTGGCCGACCCCGCCGCCGTCGGGGCGCTGCGCCTGGACGTCGCCTCCCCCGACCCGGCCTACCGGGAGCGGCTGCGCGAGGCGTTCTACGGGGATCTTGACCCGGCGGTGGTCGATGCGGCCATCGCGCTGCTGACCCCCGATGTGCCCGCGGGCATCGGCCTGGGCACCACCACGCTCACCGCCGGTGGCTGGGGCTCGGTGCCCCGCACCTACGTGGTGTGCACCCAGGACATGACCATCCGCCCGGCGCTGCAGCGACGGTTCATCACAGACGCCGACGCCGTCTTCCCCGCCAACTCGACCACGGTTCACACCCTGCACGCCGCGCACTCCCCGTTCTTGTCCATGCCCGGCGAGCTAGCTGACATCGTCGCCAAGGTCGGCCGCTGACCAGCGACGTCAGCTCAGCCGTCCCCGACTCCGATCCTGGGCCTAGCGCCAGCCAGCCCCAAGGTGTCCTGCGCCACGCCATATGAGGCATGAGGCCCCTGACCTGCCGGTGCCTTGACTTGGCTGGCGGCTGTGGGCCGGCTTGGGCGTCCGCAGCGCAGTCGGGCACCGATCAGCCAAATATGGGGCGGGCCGCATCCGGTTGGAAGCGCGGCTGAACCCGGATGCGGCAAGGACGGAAAAGCGCGGCAAATGATTAGGAAGACGAACGAGGTTTTAGATGTGGGGCGGCGGCCTGCACGATAATTCAAGGCGTCCTTCTCGTGTCTTCTAGGTCGAGGGCCACGATCTCCAGTTCGACGCCCCGGCCATCAGCGCCGATCTAGTACGACAGCCGCAGCCTGTGATGATGACCGGCGTGGCGGCGTGACATGAGGGCGGCCACCGCGGGATCTTCTCGGGTGTGATGGACCTCGAAGATGACGCGGTGGCCTGGTCCAGGGTAGATCCTGCTGGGTGGGCGGATGGGTTCAATGACATGTTCGCGCTGGTGGCCGGGGAGTTCGCGCAGGCGCCGTCGCGGCTGCGGGCGCGGGCGTACCTGCTGGGGTTGCTGTCGCAGACGGAGCGGAAGAACGGCTGGTGGCTGGCGGATTTCGCCGGGGACGCGACCCCGGACGGGATGCAGCGGCTGCTGAACTTCTACTGCTGGTCAGCTGATGCGGTCCGGGACGTGCTGCGGGATTACGTGATCGCCGGGATCGGGGATGCGGGCGCGGTGCTGGTCATCGATGAGACCGGCTTTTTGAAGAAGGGCCGCATGTCCGCCGGGGTGCAGCGGCAGTACACCGGGACGGCGGGGCGGATCGAGAACTGCCAGGTGGGGGTGTTCCTGGCCTACGCGGCGCCGGGCGGGGGCAGGGCGCTGATCGACCGGGAGCTGTACCTGCCGCAGGAGTCGTGGTGCGCGGACCGGGACCGCTGCAGGGCGGCCGGGATCCCTGATGACGCCGGGTTCGCGACGAAGCCGGAGCTGGGCCGCCGGATGCTCGGGCGTGCCCTGGCCGCCGGGGTTCCGTTCTCCTGGTTCGCCGCTGATGAGGTCTACGGGCAGAACCCGCACCTGCGGTCCTGGCTGGAAGGCGAGGGCATCAGCTACGTGATGGCGGTGCCGTGCAGCCAGACGTTCGCGACCGCGGCGGGCAAGATGCGCGCCGATGCCCTGACGGAGCTGGTGCCCGCGTCCGGGTGGCACACGATGAGCTGCGGCGACGGCTCGAAGGGCCCCCGGTTTTATGACTGGGCGCTGATCGGCACCGCCAGCGGCAGCCATCACCTGCTGGCCCGCCGCAGCCTCACCCCGAACGCCAAGGGCGAGCTGGAGCTGGCGTTCTTCACCTGCCACGCCCCGGCCGGGACCACGCTGGCCGAACTGGTCGCCGTGGCCGGCGCCCGGTGGGCGGTCGAGTCCTGCTTCCAGGCCGCCAAGAACGAGACCGGCCTTGACCACTACCAGGTCCGGCAGTGGGGCGCCTGGTACCGGCACATCACCCTGTCGATGCTCGCGCACGCGTTCCTCGCCGTCACCGCGGCCGCCTGCCAGCCCCCGCCCGGCCAGCCCTCCCAGGTCCTGGCCAGCGGGAACACCAGCGGCGAGCCCGGTAAAAAGGGGACCCGCCGCCTGTGGACAACAATTCCGGCCGCCCAGGACAGGTAACCCTCCGGCTACCATCCGTGACGACGACGGCGCCGAGCTCATCGCGCTGACCGTCAACGAGATACGCCGGCTGCTCACGGCCTGGAACCACCCCGCCGGTCCGCCCGGCCATCACGACCACTGGTCACGCTGGCGCCGAAGACACCAAGCCCGCGCCCGCCGATGCCACTACCAGCGCCGGCTCATGAATTACAGGCTGCGGCTGTAGTACTAGACGAGCCGGGCATCGGCGATATCGGAGGCCGGGACCTGCTCGGGGACGGTGCTGGTGATCACGTGCACATGTTCGCGGGTCACGACGTGCCCGGCGAGTGGCATCAGGTAGCGGCCGGGAAGCCTGATGTATGGCCTGGCGGGCGGGCGGGACATAGCATGTTTCGGGTGATGTGTGCCGGCAGGTCGCTCAGCCGGGCAGGCGACGGAGCTCGAGCAGTTCCAGTCCGAGCGCTTCGATCTGGTACAGCACGCCGTACAGCGCGGCCTGGTCGGGGAGGTCACCGCTCAGCAGCGTGTCCCCGTCGCGCACCTGGGCGGCCAGGGCCGGGAACGCGCGCAGCATCATGGGCCCCAGGTGGCCGCGGACCCGGATCTCGTAGTTTTGCCGCTGCGGATCGCGCGGCTGGCGGGTCATCGGATCACCAGCGGTGCGTCCGGGCTGGCCGGAGCGCGGCTGTGGTTACGGTGACGGCGCGGCCGGCGCTGTGGGGGCCGGTGGATCGCAAGCTTCACGCCGGCTCGCCCTTTCCGGTGAGCTCGTTGGGCGCATTCAGGATGGCCGCGTCGTGGGTGAATGGTCATCGCATGGTTTGGGTGAGCTGCGGGCAGCCTCCACGGTTCGCGGTGTGCCCGGCCGGTGGGCGCGGTTAGGAATCAGCGTGCCGGCGGGTAATCAGCAGGCGGGCCGGCCCGGCGGGAACATCTCAGCAGTGGGTGCGGGGGGGGCGGGGGGGGGGCTGGCGCTGCGGTCGCTCCTGCTGTGCGGGGAGGGGTCGTTTCCCGGCCCGTGCTGTTCGGCCGGCTGACCGGGGCGGGGCGGGTGAGCGTGGTGTCGGCGCCGGCGGGGAGCGGGAAGACGTTCTTGCTGCGGTCCTGGATCGGG
>DATGVY010000673.1:0-3290 GCA_035299845.1 Streptosporangiaceae bacterium | reverse complement strand
CCCGCCTGGCCTCGGCGGCCAGGGCCTGCCGAGGGCGCTGCAGCCGGCCGTGGATGCCGAGTTCACCGCGGCCGGCGCGCCCGGCAACGACCCGGAGCGGATCGGCATCGGGCTGGGCATGGCGGCCCCGACGATCCTCGCGTACGGCACGGAAGAACAGCAGCAGCGCTGGCTCCGGCCGCTGTGGACGGGCGAGGAGATCTGGTGCCAGCTGTTCAGCGAGCCCGGCGCCGGATCCGACCTGGCCGGCCTGGCCACCCGCGCGGTCCGCGACCCGGCCGGCGACGGCTGGACCGTCACCGGCCAGAAGGTCTGGACATCATCGGCGCACCTGTCCCGCTGGGGGCTGCTGGTCACCCGCACCGACCCTGACGTGCCCAAGCACAAGGGCATGACCTATTTCGCCGTCAGCATGACCGCGCCTGGGATCGAGGTCAGGCCGCTGCGGCAGATCACCGGCGAGGCCGAGTTCAACGAGGTCTTCCTGTCCGACGTGCCAATTCCCGACGCGGACCGGATCGGGGCGGTCGGCGAGGGCTGGCAGGTCGCCACCGCGACGCTGATGAACGAGCGGGTCGCCATCGGCGGCGCGGCGATCCCGCGCGAGGGCGGCATGATCGGCTCGGCGGCGCGGACCTGGCGGGAGCAGCCGGCGCTGCGCACCGCCGGGCTGCACGACCGGCTGCTGCGGCTGTGGGCGGACGCCGAGGTCGCCCGGCTGGCGGGCGAGCGGCTTCGCCAGCAGCTCGCCGCGGGCCAGCCGGGCCCGGAAGGATCCGCGGCCAAGCTGGTCTTCGCCCGGCTCAACCAGGAGATCTCCGAGTTCGAGGTCGAACTGGCCGGCGAGGACGGGCTGCGGTACGACGACTGGACCATGCGCCGGCCCGAGGGAGCCAACTTCTACGGCCGTGACCCCGGCTACCGGTACCTGCGCGCCCGCGGGAACTCCATCGAGGGCGGTACCTCGGAGATCCTTCGCAACATTATTGCCGAACGGGTCCTGCGCCTCCCGCCGGAGATCCGGCTGGACAAGGACGTGCCATGGAAGGACCTGCCGCGGTGACCCAGACCACGCAGCAAGCACAGACCACGCAGCAAGCACAGGCCACGCAGCAAGCACAGCCGGCGCAGCCGGGCGGGCCGGCCCCCGCCGGCGGGATGCCGGACCTCCTCTACGGCGAGACAGAGAACGAGCTGCGGGCCGCCGTCCGCGCCCTGCTCGACGACCGGGCAGGCGCAGCCGCGGTGCTGGCCAGGACCGAGACAGCGGAGACTTACGACACCGGGCTGTGGCACGCCCTCGCCGCCGACCTCGGTTGCGCCGGCCTGCTCATCGGTGAATCCCACGGCGGTGCGGGCGCGACATACCGCGAGGCGGCAGTCGTGGCCGAGGAAATCGGGCGGTCCGTCGCGGCCGTTCCGTATCTTGGCAGTGCCGTCGTGGCCACCACTGCCGCACTGGCTGCCGGTGCTGACGAGCTGCTGGCTGGCCTGGCGGCCGCGACCACCACGGCCGCGCTTGCCGTGCCGTTCCCGGCCGCTCCCGGGGCCGGGCAGGCCGTCACGGCCAGGGTCGGCGCGCTGCGGGACGGCGACCCGGCGGGCACGTACCGGCTCAGCGGGACGGTCACCGGGCTGATCGACGCGCTCCCGGCCGATGTCCTGCTCGTCCCGGCCGACGGGGTGCCGTTCGGGCTGTACGCGATGTCCGCCGTCGATCCGGGCGTGACCCGGACTCCCGTCGTGTCGCTGGACATGACCAGGCAGCTGTGCGACCTTACGCTGGACGGCGCCGCGGCCCGGCGGATCGCGGCCGGCGAATCCGCCGAGCGCGCGGTACTGACCGCGCTGACCGCGGGCGCGGCGATGCTCGCATCCGAGCAGCTCGGCCTGGCCGACAAATGCGTCGAGATGACCGTCGCCTACCTCAAGGAGCGGCGGCAGTTCGCCCGCCAGGTCGGCTCGTTCCAGGCGCTCAAGCACCGGCTCGCCGACCTGTGGGTCGGCGTGACCCAGGCGCGGGCTGCGGCCAGGTACGCAGCCGCCTGCCTGTCGGCCGGCGACCCGGACGTGCCGGCGGCTGTCGCGCTGGCCAAGGCGGCCTGCAGCGACATCGCGGTCGAGGCCAGCCAGGAGTCCGTCCAGCTGCACGGCGGCATCGGCTTCACCTGGGAACACCCGGCGCACCTGTACCTGAAGCGGGCGAAGAGCGCCTCGATCGGGTTCGGCACCCCGGACCGGCACCGCGCGTCGCTGGCCTCGCTTGCTGATCTCCCGGCGCCGCCTGCGGGCGGCGGCTGGGCGGTACCGGCAGCCGGGTCACGGGGAGGCTCCCGATGAATTCCGTGCATAACGCGGGGATCGTGGTCACCGGCGGCGGCAGCGGGATCGGCGCGGCGCTGGCCCGCAGGTTCGCCGACGAGGGCGCCCGGGTGGTGGTGAACGACATCAACGCCGGGGCCGCGTCGGCTGTCGCCGCCTCATGCGGGGCGACGGCGGTGCCGGGTGACTGCTCGACGGCGGATGGCGTCGAGGCGCTGATCGGCAAGGCCAGGCAGGCGCTCGGCGAGATCGACATCTACTGCGCGAACGCCGGGATCGTACGCAGCGGCGGCCCCGAGGCGCCGGACCCGGACTGGGACGCGTCGTGGCAGGTCAACGTGATGGCGCACGTCCGGGCGGCCCGGCTGCTGCTCGACCCGTGGCTGGCCAGGGGGAGCGGGCACCTGATCTGCACGGTGTCCGCGGCCGGCCTGCTGGCGATGCCGGGCACGGCGTCGTACTCGGTGACCAAGCACGCGGCGCTGGCGTTCGCCGAGTGGATGGCGCTCACCTACTCGCACCGCGGCCTCACCGTCCAGGCGATCTGCCCGCAGGGGGTGCGGACCGGCATGCTGGACGGTACCGACCCCAGGGCAGAACTCGTGCTCGGCGACTCGGTCATCACGCCTGAGGCCGTGGCCGACGCGGTGCTGAAAGGGATCGCCGATGGCCGGTTCCTCATCCTGCCGCATCCCGAGGTGGCGGCGATGTACGCCGGGCGGGCCGCCGAGACCGACCGCTGGCTGCGCGGCATGAACAAGATCCAGCGCAGGATCGAGGACGCGATCCCGTAGCCCGCCGTGATCGCAGCTGGCTGCCACCCAGTTTGCCGCGGCAGCTTCAGCCGGTGTGCCGCGGCAGCCCTCAGCCGGGTGCACCGCATGGATGGTGAATGCCGCGACCGCGCACCTTCAAAAGGTCGATCGCAGCTGCCCTTTTCATGATCCCGGGGATTTCTCAGTCGCTGC
>DATGVY010000672.1:0-10502 GCA_035299845.1 Streptosporangiaceae bacterium | reverse complement strand
CGTCAACGTGGTAGACCTCGGGCTCGTCTATGGCGTGACGGTCGGCGACGACCGGGTGGCGACCATCGACATGACCCTGACCAGCGCGGCGTGCCCGCTGACCGACGTCATCGAGGACCAGACCAGGCAGGCCCTTGATGGCCTGGTCAACGACTTCCATATCAACTGGGTGTGGCTGCCGCCCTGGGGTCCCGACAAGATCACCGAGGACGGCCGCGAGCAACTGCGGGCACTCGGCTTCAACGTCTAGCCCGAGGTTCCCCCCAGGCCTAGAGGGCCCGTCATATTTGCCCAGGTCATAGAGCTTCAGGCGGCGGATCTACATGTCTGCGTGTAGTCATGGTGCACCACGTTTCCCCTGGTGAACACGGATATCAGTGCATCCGGAGGGGAACTTCGGACTAGGCCAGGTGGCCGGCCCGCGGCTCAGCGGCCGCGGCAGCGCGGATGCCCCGCAGCACCATCATCGCGTGACCGGGCACCGCGACGCCGGTGCCCGCCCTGGCCGGGCCAGGAGCCCTGGCCTGCCCCCGGCCGGCGGCGGGGCCAGCCTGGCCGGCCGCCGACGTGTCGACCAGCAGCTGCCAGGCCGCCGCGAACCGTGCGCCCGGCAGCACGAACGTCACCGGCGCGCTGTGCGCATTGACGAGCAGCAGGAAATCGTCGTCCCCCACCGTCTCGCCATGCGGCCCCGGCTCGGTTATCGCGCTGCCGTTCAGGAAGACCGCGATTGACCTGGCATAGCCGGTCTGCCAGTCGCTGGCCATCATCTCCCGTCCGGAGGGGGTAAGCCAGGCGATGTCCAGCATCCCCGGAGCAGCGCCCTGCCCCGGAGCAGCGCCCTGCCCCGGCGCGGCGGCCGGCTGCCCGCTGAAGAACCGGCGACGCCGGAACACCGGGTGCAGACGGCGGAGCTCAGACAGGCCACGGGTGAATTCCAGCAGGTCCGCGTGCTTGGCGCCGCCTTCCCAGTCAACCCAGGACAGCTCGTTGTCCTGGCAGTAGGCATTGTTGTTGCCTTGCTGCGTCCGGCCCATTTCATCGCCTGCGGCCAGCATCGGAATCCCCTGCGAGCAGAACAGCGTGACGAGGAAATTCCTGACCTGCCTGGCCCTGAGCTGGTTGACGACCGGGTCGTCGGACGGGCCCTCCGTCCCGCAATTCCATGACCGGTTGTCATCGGTGCCATCACGGCTGTCCTCGCCGTTGGCCTCGTTATGCTTGCGGTCGTAGCTGACCAGGTCCTGCAGCGTGAAGCCGTCGTGGCAGGTGACGAAGTTCACCGAGGCCACCGGCCGCCGGGCACTCGTCTCGTACAGGTCGCTCGAGCCGGTCAGCCGGGAGGCGAACTCCGGCAGCGTTGCTGGCCGGCTTCGCCACAGGTCACGTACCGCGTCCCGGTACTTGCCGTTCCACTCGGTCCACAGCGGCGGGAACTGGCCGACCTGATAGCCGCCCTCACCCACGTCCCACGGCTCCGCGATCAGCTTCACCTGGGACACCACCGGGTCCTGCTGGACCAGCTCGAAGAACGTCGCCAGCCGGTCGACATCGTGCAGCTCGCGCGCCAGGGCCGAGGCCAGGTCGAACCGGAAGCCGTCCGCGTGCATCTCCAGGATCCAGTACCGGAGCGAGTCCATGATCAGCTGCAGCGCGTGCGGGTGCCGGACGTTGAGGCTATTCCCGCAGCCGGTGTAGTCCACGTAGTACTGCGGCTCGTCGGTCCGCAGCCGGTAGTAGGCCGCATTGTCGATCCCGCGGAACGACAGCGTGGGCCCGCGGTGATCGGCCTCGGCGGTGTGGTTGTAGACGACATCGAGTATCACCTCGATGCCCGCCTCGTGTAGCGCCCTGACCATCGCCTTGAACTCGGCGACCTGGCCATCCGGCCGGGCGGCGGCGGAGTAGCGGTTGTGCGGGGCCAGGAACGCGATCGTGTTGTAGCCCCAGTAGTTGGCCAGGCCGCGGCTCGCGAGCGGGCGCTCGGAAATGAACTGGTGCACCGGCATCAGCTCGACCGCGGTGACGCCCAGCCTGGTCAGGTGCTCGATCACGGCGGGATGGGCCAGCCCGGCGTAGGTCCCGCGCTGCCCGGGCGGCACCTGCGGATGCCGCAGGGTGAGGCCGCGGACATGCGCCTCGTAGATCAGCGTCTCGTGGTAGGGAGTCCGGGGGGCCCGGTCGCTGCCCCAGTCGAAGGACGGGTCGATCACCACGTTCCTCGGCATGTAAGGCGCGCTGTCCGCGGTGTTGATCGCCGAGCGATCACGCATCCGGTACGAGAACAGCGCCTCATGCCAGCGCACCCCGCCCTGGACGGCTTTCCCGTACGGGTCGAGAAGCAGCTTGGCTGGATTGCACCGATGGCCCCGTTCCGGCTGGTAAGGACCATGCACCCGGTAGCCGTACCGCTGCCCGGGGCCAATGCCCGGCAGGTAGCAATGCCAGACGAACCCGTCTACCTCGGTCAGCGCGATCCGCTGCTCCGGGCCGTGGCCGGCCGCCTCGCCGTCATCGCCTGGCCCGAAGAGGCACAGCTCGACCGCCGTCGCGACCTCGGAGAACAACGCGAAATTGGTGCCAGCGCCATCCCAGGTAGCACCGAGCGGGTAAGCGGTTCCCGGCCAGACGTGCATCCGCCGACCCTACCGGGCCGATGCCACCTGCGACCGGCCGAGGATGGTGGTCAAGTCCAGGCCGTCTGGCAGCACGCCGAACGGCAGGCCGGGGCCGGCCAGGCCGCCCGCGGCGCCGGGATCCAGCCGCGATGCGCAGAATGCGTCGGCGACCGCACCCGGCGCGTGCCGCACCAGCAGCGCGGCCTGCAGCACCAGCGCGATCAGCCCGGCGAGTCCGCGGGCCTGGTACTCGGCCTCCCGGCTCGCAGTCCTGGCTGCCCCGGCCATCCCGGTGACCTCGCCGAGCGCCTTCCTGAGCTGCGTCAATGCCTGGTCAAGTCGCCGGTCGGCGCCGGCCGCCAGGTCCGCCTCGGCGAGCAGGGCCTCGCCGGACTGAGGGGACCGGGCGAGCGCGCGCAGCACGTCGAGCGCGGTCACGTTGCCGGATCCTTCCCAGACCGAGTTGAGCGGCGCGTCGCGGTAGATCCGCGGCATGCCCGACTCCGCCACGTAGCCGTTCCCGCCCAGGCATTCCAGCGCCTCGGCGGCGACCGCCGGCGTCCGCTTGCACACCCAGTACTTGGCCGCTGGCAGCGCGATCCTGAGCAGCGCGGCCTGCTCGTCGTCGCGCCTCGCCGCGCGATCGGCCGCGCCGGCCAGGCGCATCGCCAGCGTCGTCGCGGCCTCCGACTCCAGGGTCAGGTCGGCGAGGACGGCGGTCATCAGCGGATGGGAGATCAGGCTCGCCCCGAACGAGCGGCGGGCGGCGGCATGATGCGCCGCGGCGACGCAAGCCTGGCGCATGGCGGAGGCGCTGCCGAGCACGCAGTCAAGCCGGGTCGCGCTGACCATCTCGATGATGGTGCGCACGCCCCGGCCTGGCTCGCCGACCAGCCACGCGAACGCGGCGTCGTACTCTACCTCGGCCGACGCGTTCGAGGAGTTGCCGAGCTTGTCCTTCAGGCGCTGGATGCGCATCGAGTTGCGGGTCCCGTCCGGCAGCACCCTGGGCAGCAGGAAGCAGCTCAGGCCCTCCGGTGCCTGGGCCAGGACAAGGAAGAGATCGCACATCGGCGCCGAGCAGAACCACTTGTGCCCGGTGAGCCGATAGCAGCCGGAGCCGGCGGGCACGGCGCGGGTGGTGTTGGCCCGCACGTCGGACCCGCCCTGCTTCTCGGTCATGGCCATGCCCGCGAGCAGGCCGGCCTTCTCATCCGGCACGCGCAGCCCGGGGTCGTAGGCCCGGGCGGCAAGCAGCGGCTCGAACCTCGCCGCGAGGGCCGGCTGATGCCGGAGCGCCGGCACCGCCGCGTAGGTCATCGACACCGGGCAGCCATGCCCGGCCTCCGCCTGCGTCCAGACGTAGAATTTCGCTGCCCTGGCCACATGGCTGCCCGGCGAGGGATCCGTCCACGGCGCGGCATGCAGGCCACGGCGCACCGCGGTGGCCATGAGGGCGTGCCAGGCCGGATGGAACTCGACTTCGTCGATCCGGTTCCCCTGTGCGTCGTGGCTGCGCAGCACCGGCAGGTTCTCGTTGGCCAGCCTCGCTTGCCGCTGAGTAGCCGCCGCGCCCGCGAGGCCGCCGAGCTCATGCAGTTCCGCAGCGACCCAGGATGCGCCTTCCCGGTCAAGCGCGCCGAGGAGTGCGGGGTCATCGGCTACGTCGTGGCCGGCCAGCGGCGGTACCTGGTTCAGCACCTCGTGCGTGACATGCGGACCGGTGGATGTCATCGGCAGCTCCCTCTACGACGGTAGGCATCCCCCGGCCTGGCGGCGTCCATGCTCGCTGACCCTGCGATGGCTTCCGCGTACCGCCGCACGATGATCTCGGCCACCTCTGGTGCCGCGCCGAGCACGCCGGACACCGTGGCGGCGCCGGCCCGCAGCGCCGACGCGGCGACCTGATCCGCGAATACGCCGGGGGCGAGCAGGTAGGTCGCCACCACCACGCGCGGCGCGCCTGCCCGCAGTAGCCCCGCAACCGCCTCGCCGGGCGCGGGGGACGCCGCCGCCGCGTAGGCAGGGACAACGGCACGCCAGCCGCTGGCCGCCTGCCATTGCGCCGCGACGCGGGCGATCGCAGCATTCGCTCCCGGCCGGCCGGATCCGGCCGCGGCGAGTACCACGACGGTGTCGCCGGCTGGCCAGGCCAGGGCGCCCGACTCGGCGAGGCGGCGGTCGAGCGCGCGGAGCAGGAGCGGATGCGGCCCCAGCGGCTCGCCGTAGCTGATGGCCACGCCCGGCAGCGCAGCGCGGGCCTCGTCAACCAGCGCAGGCAGGTCCACCTCGCTGTGATACGCCGCCGTGAGGAGAAGCGGCAGCACGACGACGCGGCGCGGCGGCGCGGCCGCGCCGGCCAGCGCGCTGAGTACCTGGGCCACCGACGGCGGCGCATGCCCCAGATAGGCGGTCCGTGCGTCCAGCGCGGGCAGGCCGCAGCCGGCCGCCATCTCCCTGACGAGCCCGGTCAGCTCGGCAATGGTCGCGGCCGCGCGCGGGTCGGTGCTGCCGTGCGCGACGGCGACCAGCGGGGGGATCGGCTGGCCAGCAGACTGCCCGGCGCTCGCCAGGCATCGCACGGCGGTCAGCCGTGGATGCCGCACTCGGTCTTGCCGGTGCCTTCCCAGCGCCCGCTCCGCGGGTCCGCGCCTGGCTCGACTCGCGCGGTGCAGGTCGAGCAGCCGATGGACGGGTAACCGTCGTAGACCAGCGGGTTGACGAGCACCCCGTGCTCGGCGATGTAGCTGTCGACCTGGTCCTGGGTCCAGTCGACGATCGGGTTGACCTTGACCATCTGCCGCCTGGGATCCCACTCGACCACGCGGGTGTCGCTCCGTGCGCTGGTCTCCTCCTTGCGGACGCCGGTGATCCATGCCTCATAGGGACCGAGTGCTCGTTCGAGCGGCACCACCTTACGGAGGTAGCAGCAGAGGTCGGGGTTGCGGCCGTAGAGCCGCGGACCGAGCTCTGCGTCCTGCTCCTGCACTGTCCGTGACGGCGTGACGTTGATCACATTGACCGGATAGACCGCCGAGACGGCGTCCCTGGTGCCGATCGTCTCAGCGAAGTGATATCCGGTGTCCAGGAAGACGACGTCGATGCCGGGCCGGACCCGTGACGCCAGGTGAATGATGACGGCATCGGTCATCGACGACGTGATGCAGATCCGGTCACCGAATGTATCCGTCGCCCACTTGATCACGTCCTCGGCAGGTGCGTCGGCCAGGGCGTCCACCGCTCCCGCGACCAGGCTCTCCATCCCGATGACTTCCTCCTGCCGCTTGCGTGCCGTTCGATCAGCCAGCTCCCGCCCGGCCGCCCGGGTCCGGGCCGGGCTCACCGGATGACTCCGGTTCCGGCAAAGCGTAGCCGGAAGGCCCGGATGCAGCTGCGGCAACGCCAGCCGCCGTCCTCGGCCTGCGGCTCGAGATCCTCTTCGCCACAGTAGGGACAATAGAAGGGAACCGCACGCTCTGCCGCAAAGGTCGGGAGAGTCATGAAACTTCCTCCTCACTGGCCCGCGCCGCCCACGCCGCAAATGTCTCGCCTGGCCGCCTCGCCGCGTCGAACCGGCGCAGGATCCGCTCCACGTAGTCCGGCAGCTGCTCCGCCGTGGTCTTCAGCCCCCTGACCTTCCGGCCGAAACCTGAGCTCGTCCCGTCTCCGCCATTGAGGCTTCCCCCGAGGTGGATCTGGAACCCATCGGCCTGCTGCCCGTCCGCCCCGGTGACGAGAGTTCCCTTCAGGCCGATATCCGCCGTCTGGATCCGGGCGCACGAGTTCGGGCACCCGTTGACGTTGATCGTCACCGGCTGCGTGAAGTCGGGAAGGCGCCGTTCAAGCTCGGTGATCAGGTCGGCGGCCTGCTGCTTGGTCTCGACGATCGCGAGCTTGCAGAACTCGATCCCGGTGCATGCCATCGTGTGCCTGCGGAACACGCTCGGGCTGGCGGGCAGCCCGGCGGCGGCGAGCTCGGCAGCCAGGCCGGCGGCCCGGGCCGGCGGCACGTCGAGGATGACCATCTTCTGTTCCGTGGTGGTACGCACCCTCCCGCTGCCGTACTCGGCGGCCAGGCCGGCGATGACGGTCAGCAGGTCGGCGGACAGCCGCCCTACCCTGGGAGCGAAGCCGACGAAGCAGCGCCCGTCCCGCTGCTTGTGTATTCCGATGTGGTCGCGCTGCCCGCCGGCTGGCGGCTGCGGCGCCGGGCTGTCCGGCAACCGGAAGCCGAGGTAGTCCCGCTCCAGCACCTCGCGGAATCGCTCGGGACCCCAGTCCGCGATCAGGAACTTCAGCCGGGCCCGGTGCCGCAGCCGCCGGTACCCGTAGTCGCGGAAGACAGACGCTATGCCTGCCCATACGTCCGGGACCTGGCCCGGCCGGACGAAGGCGCCCAGCCGCTTGGCGATCATCGGGTTGGTGGACAGCCCGCCGCCGGCCCACAGGTCGTAGCCAGGCTCGCCGTCGGGGCCTGGCACGCCGACGAAGGCCACGTCATTGACCTCGTGCATGGTGCATTGCGCGGAGCAGCCGCTCATCGCGGACTTGAATTTGCGGGGCAGGTTGGAGAAGGCGGCATCGCCGATGTAGCGAGCATAGGTCCGGCTGATCTCCGGCGTGGCGTCGATGAGCTCGGTGGCGTCGATGCCAGCCACCGGGCAGCCCAGGATCACCCGGGGAGTATCGCCGCAGGCCTCCGTGGTCGACAGGCCGACGGACTCCAGCGCTTCCCAGATGGCCGGGACGTCCTCGATTTGCACCCAGTGGAGCTGGATGTTCTGCCGGTCGGTCACGTCCGCGGTGCCCCGCGCGAATCGTTGCGAGATATCGGCGATAGCGGTCAGCTGCGCGTGATCCAGCTGGCCGCCGTCGATCCGGATCCGCATCATGAAGTACCTGTCGTCCAGGTCCGCGGGCTCAAGCAGCGCAGTCCTGCCGCCGTCGATGCCGGGGCGGCGCTGGGTGTACAGGCCGTACCAGCGGAACCGCCCGCGAAGGTCCGCCGGATCGATGGAGTCGAAGCCGCGCTTGGCATAGACGTCGATGATCCGCTGCCGGACGTGGAGTCCGTCGTCGTTCTTCTTGCTCTCTTCGTTGGCGTTGAGCGGCTCGCGGTAGCCGAGCGCCCACTGGCCCTCGCCGCGGCGCCTGCGGGCGCCGGCCACCGCCGCGCGCCCGGGGGCCGCCGAGGGCCGCTCTGCCAGGGCCGCCGCGAGATCGCGGGACTGCTCGCGCGAGGCCGGGCCGACCGCCGTGCGGGCCGCGGCCTGGCCGTCCGCGCGGACTTGGCCGTCCGCCGTGCTTGTGCTGATCGTCATGAGGGCGATCCTTCGGTTCCGGGAAGCGTGCGGGGCATGCAGTGCATGGCGTTAGCCGACCGAAGTCCTGCTTCCGCGGCAGCGGAACGCAGGCTTAGCCCGGACCGCCATCCAAGAACGGGTATCCCGTCAGCGGCCCGCGGGACAGATCGCGCTGCGGATCCGGAGGAAATCGACGTGCCGGCGGGCTACCAGCAGCGGGTCGGTGCCGGTCACGGCGGCAGGCCGGAGACCGGCCTGCGGTGTCGGGCAGGCCGCCTGGCCGGCGGCGTGCACGCTCGCAGCACATACGACAGTGGAAGCGACGTCTGCTGTCACGCCTAAGCACAACGGCGGGCCGGCAGCGGCTATTCCGCTCCCAGGCCAGGCACTCAGCCTTGCCGGATCCAGCCAAGCCGCGGCTCGGCCTCCTGGGCCGCGGGCTGATGCTGACAGTCGCACCAGGTGCCGCCCCGGCATTCATCGTGCCGCTGCTTGCGGCAGGAAAGGCAGACCATGGTGTTCATTGTCGCTGCCCGAGTGGACGCCGCCGGGCCCGGGTAGGTTCGGAAGAAGAGCCGAGACAAGTGCCCAGTACCTGACGGATGGTTGGCGTGCCCGCGAACGCACAGAAGGCAGTCCCGCTGCCCTTCGCGGACCGGGCAGCGGCCGGGCGGCTGCTGGGTGCGCGCTTGCTGCAGCTGTCAGCGGATCCGGCGGGCGGCCTGGGCCTGGACCGGACCGTGGTGCTTGCGCTGCCACGCGGCGGCGTGCCAGTAGGCCGGGAGGTATCGCTGGCCCTCCGGGTTCCGCTTGACGTCCTGGTAACCAGGAAGATCGGGTATCCGCTGCAGCCTGAGCTGGGAGTCGGCGCGGTTGCGGAGGGCGGTCAGCCGTTTTTCGACGAGGAAATGCTGGTGCGCCTCGGGCTGACGGCGGCTGCCCTCGGGCCCGTGGTCAGCAGCGAGCGGGCCGAGCTCAGCAGGAGGATCGCGGTATACCGGGGCGGGCGGCCGATGGTCGCGATACGAGGCCGGGACGTGATAGTCGTGGACGATGGCCTGGCCACGGGCGTCACCGCCCGGGCCGCGCTGCGTGCGGCCCGGGCCGCCCAGGCGAGCCGGATCACTCTCGCGGTACCAGTAGCCGCGCCGTCATCAGCGGCCGCGATGCGAGCCGAGGCGGATCACGTCGTTGTGCTGGCCGCGCCGCCGGCATTCCGTGCCGTCGGGGAGTGGTATCAGTCGTTCGGCCAGCTAACGGATGCTGACGTGGTCAGGCTGCTGGCGCCCGCCGCAGATCCGGCGGGCTAGCCGGCTCAGGCCGCGTTGGCCCTGCGCATCCTGCGCCGCCGCTCGGACGCGCGCTCGTCCTCGTTCAGCCCGCCCCAGGTGCCATACTTTTCCGGCCGCGACACGGCGTAACTGAGACACTCGGCGCGGACCGGGCAGGACGCGCAGACAATCTTGGCCTTCCGCTCGCGGATCTCCCGCTCTGGCTGTCGCTCGCCATCCGGGCCGAAGAAGAGCACCACTTCCTTGCCGCGGCACGCCGCGTCATCTTGCCAGCCCCAGTTCGGCCGGGGCATAAGGGCGGCCTGACGACGTACCTCAGACATGGATCGATCTCCTCAGCAAGCTAACCGTGTGAAACTTCGCTTAACAGAGCGTCCGGCCCGCTGGACGCGTGGTACCTCGCGCGATGCGGCATTCGCCCCGTCGCGATGTCTAACGCGTTACATCGCCACAGTGTTCCCGCGCGCGCGGGAGGTACGTGAGGAGGTGCAAAGCGGCAACGGGGCCAGTCAGATCAGCGAGCCGAGGCATAATCATGCCATCACCGCCCGCGCTCGCGCAGGCGGGCCGTGGAATCCGTCGTGGCCGGCGGTTACCCATCGCATGCTAAGTGATCATTAACTGGACAAATCCGATTGGTCAGGGTCACCATGGGCAGCATGTCGACGTCGGACGCAGCGCCGATGCCTCGCCTCGGCGAGGTTTTCTTCGACGTGCGGAGCACGTCGCGGAGCCTGCGGATCAGCTGGTACGCGGACACCGGCGTCGCGGTACTCAGCATCTGGCAGGGCGGAACATGCACGGGCAGCTTCCGGCTGCCGATGAGCGACCTGCCCAGGATGATCGAGACGCTGCGGCGGGGGCCCGATGGCCGGGCAGCCCCCGCCGGAGGCCACCTGCCGCTCGCGGACGAGCCCGGGCAGGCCACGGCTGTTGCCAGCCATGGCCCCCACCCGGTGGGCTCCGGGTCCCTGCACTACCTGAATGGTTCCCCGTCGGCGGACTACCAGGACCAGACCGCGGCCGGCTATCCGGAGAGCCCCGGATCCCGCGGGCACTCCGATGAGCCGGCCGGGCCGCACCACCAGGACCCGCCAGGTGCCGCGGGCTACCCGGACGGCGGCGCGCCCGCCGCCCACCCGCGCCCGGCGCACTACCTGGATCCCCAGGCCCCGGCGCGCTATGCCGACAGCCAGGCCCCGGCGCCGTACCCGGACCAGCAGGCCACGCCGCACTATCCCGACCAGCGGACCACGCCGCATTATCCGGAGCAGCCGGTCACGCCGCAT
>DATGVY010000671.1:0-4733 GCA_035299845.1 Streptosporangiaceae bacterium | reverse complement strand
ATCGCGCCGCCACGGCGCGCGGTGGCATGCGGACCGCCGCCGAGCGGGCCCATGCCCAGGCTGGACGGCCTGGTCCAGGTCCGTCCTGGCCTGCGGATCACATGCCACAGGGCGCTGTCGGTGCCCTTCCAGAAGACCTGCACGGTGCCGGGTGACGACTCAGCAGGCGAAGGGCCCGATGCGAGGCTGCCGTGCAGGTCCTGCGGGCCCTTCCAGCCCCTTCCCGGGCTGAACTGGCCATGCCAGAGATGCCGGTCAGCGGATCCCTTCCAGAACACGTCGATCACGCCGTTAGGCTGCGCGACCGCCGCTGGCGGACTGCCGAGCTCACCCATCCGGCTGATCTTCCTTGGCGCCGACCAGGATCCGCCTGCCTTGCGCGATACCTCCCACAGCAGGTGGCCCGGCCCTTCGAAGAAGACGTCGAGCGCGCCGGGGACCGGCGAGACGACGGTCGGCTGTGCCAGCGGCGTGCCGCCGAGGTCCGCAGGGACCGCCTCCTCCGGGCCGGCGCCAGTGCCGGACAGCGGTCCCACGTGCCACAGGCGGTGATCGCTTCCGCGGTAGAACACGTCAACCGTCCCGTCCGCCTGGGCGGCGGCCCGTGACGCCTCGCGGGTGCCGCCGGGTGTGGCCAGCAGCACATTGAGGAAATCCTGATCGATGTTGATCGTGTCCCCGCCGAATGTCTGGGTGACATTGCCGCTGTACTGATGCATTCGCCGGTGCCCGCCCCACTGCCCCTTACGGAGCGAGCGGTCCCTGGTGTTCCTGGATCCGTTCCACAGGGCGTCGTATATCACGTCCGGCATCTGGAAATGGTGATCCTTGTAGTGCCTGGCCAGGGCCACGATCCCGGACCCGGAGCTGCTGTACACGCCCGCTTTGTAGCCCAGCTTGTGCAGCCGCCTGGTCCAGGCTGTGAAGAACCGGAGCACCTGACGAGTCCGCCGTGGCGGGTAAGCCTCCATGTCGTAATAGAGCGGAGTTCGCGGGCCGAGGCCAAGCCGCTCCGCCCGGGAGACGGCGTCGTTCGCCGCCCGCCTCGCCTTGCGCACCGGCGCCCTCAGCTCGTTGTAGGCCGCCTGCGGGCCGACGTACATGGGAAAGAAATGCCATCCTGCCGCGGCCTCGGTCCTGATCCAGCTCGCCGACAGGTTGCGCTGGCCGCAGGCCCGGTCCGAGCCGCCGATATAGATGCCGATCGCGCGGTATCTCGAATGCTTGCGCCAGGCGCGCATGTACGACCTGCTCGGCGCCGTGCACGCGTCAAAGCCGCGGCCCCTGAAGTTCGCGACGTTGGCCGGCAGCGCCGGCGGGTTAACCCGCGGGAATCGCGGGCTTCCGGCCGCCGAAAGAGCCCGCGGGTTCGCGCCGTGGCCGGCCGCCCGGCGTGCCGGGTTCGGGTTCGGGTTCGGGACAACGATGATCGGGGCCGGCAGCGAGGCGCTGGCCAGGATCCGGTAGATCAGCGTCGGGTTGGTGTCGAACGTAGCAGTCACGCGGATCCGCGCAGCGGATACCGTGACCTGCCGCGCAACCGGGTTCTCCACCGACCGGCGGGCGGTCCTGCGGCCGGCCGGGGCTACCTGCATGGCCTCGGTGGTGCCGATCAGCCAGCTGGGGCAGTCCTGGTTGGCACCTGATCCGCCCAGGTAGACGACATGCCGGTTGAACCGCACGCAGGCGTGCGGCTGATCTGCCAGGCTGATCACCGGCCAGGCGCGCGGAACGGCGAACTTGTATCCCCGGTACGACACCTGCTTCAGGCCCGGCCCCGGTCTGCCGGGCCGCCGGGTCCGGCCGGGCGCGCGTGCGCTGGCGGGCAGGCGGGCTGGCCTGGCCGTGCGTGCGCCCGCGGCCCGCGTGCTCGCCGCCCGCGTGCTCGCCGCCGCGTGGGCGCTCACGGCAGCGGCACCGCCGCCGGCCTGCGCGGCCAGGGCCGCAACGGTCATGCCGATGGCGAGCGTGCGCTCATACCGCCCTATCCACGGCAGCAGATCTGCGAGCATGCTCGTATTCCCCCGTGTGCGCCGCCGCTCCCCCGCCTTGCCTCCTCCGGGCCCCTGCCCGGCGGCTTGCGGATTTCCCCTGATCTCACGCAAGCACTAACGGGAGTGATTCGGCTGTCTTTTCCCCGAAAGCAGGGTAGTTGCTGCTGATGCGACTGCGCATTGCGACTCGCCGGGCTGGACGGCAAATCTCATTGCCAGACCTGGCAACAACATCTATACGCCGCCATAGCTTCCCGAAACGAACCGTCAGGACATTGCCTGCCGCGAGGTAATAAATCAGCTCGGTTATGACAATATAATAATCCGGCTGACGGCAATGGGCGGCAGAATTCCTCCCCGTGGCCGGCTGCTGATGGCGGCTCAGCGGCCACTCCTATCGGCGGTTGACGCCGGACCGGGGCCGCGAAAGAATGACCCGGTCCGGCCGCCCGGGCCGACGACAGGCAGTGGATCCCCAATTCCGATGACGCGCACCGATATCCGGCTTCCGCGGCTGGCGTTCCGCAGCGGCGCCCGCATCCTGCTGCTTGGCGTGGCTGCGCTGGCTACCGGCTGCGCGTCGGCGCAGGCTCCCGCGGCGCCGGCCGGCCAGTCCCCGTCGGCCAGCCCACAGCAGAGTCCGGCCCGCCAGTCCCCGCCGGCCAGCACGCGGTCAAGCCCGGCGGCCAGCACGCGGCCAGGCCCGGCGGCCGGCGTCCGGGCCCAGGCGGCCAGGTACCTGGCGATTGCACGGCCAGCCAACCACCGGCTGGATGTGGCGGTGGAGAGCTTCGGCGACAATCGCCGCCATAACCTCGCCAAGGCCGTGGCGGCCCTGCGCTCGGAGGCCAGCACCGAGCGGCGATTCGACCGGCAGCTCGCCCGGATCCGCTTCCCGGCCGCCATCACCGCGATAGCCCGCGCCCTGATCCTGGCGAACCGGAGCCGGATCAGGCTGACCCGGCGGGAGGCACAGTCGGCCTCGCTGGCCGAGCTGAGATCGTTCACCAGCCGGCACAAGGCTGCCGATGCCGCCGTCGAGATCCCGGTCAAGGCCATCAGGAAGGCACTGGGCCTGCCTCCGCCCTCCAACAGCTGACCAGCAGCCTCAGTCCCCGACCCGCGAGAGCAGCCACCGCCCGGTCCCGGCATCGCGGCGCAGCTCGTACGCCCGGGCAGCGAGCAGCTACTCGAACATACATTCGCACAGCCGTCATCGTAACTGCCGGGCGGGTGCCCGGCGCAGCCCGGCCGACTATGCCCAGCCGGCCATCGGGAAGTCGCGGAGCAGTTCGCGGATCTCGCCGGCGATCCGCTCGATCGAAGGCTCGTCGTCCTTGATCGCGGCGGTGATGGCCTCATCCATCCAGGCGGCAATGCGTGGCATGTGCTCCAGCGTCAGGCCGCGGGTGGTGATCGACGGCGTGCCGATCCGGATGCCCGACGGGTCGAACGGCTTGCGGGGGTCGAACGGCACCGTGTTGTAGTTCACCTCGATACCCGCCCGGTCCAGCGCCTTCGCGGCCGGCTTGCCGGCGATGCCCTGCGGGGTGAGGTCCATCAGGATCAGGTGGTTGTCGGTCCCGCCGGACACCAGGCTGTAGCCGCGGTCAAGCAGCGCATCGGCGAGCGCCTTCGCGTTCGCCACGACCTGGTGCGCGTAGTCGCGGAACTCGGGCTGCGCGGCTTCGCGCAGCGCGACGGCGATCCCGGCTGTGGTGTGGTTGTGCGGGCCGCCCTGCAGGCCGGGAAAAACAGCCTTGTCCAGCACGGAGGCGTGCTCGGCAGTGGACATGATCATCGCGCCGCGCGGGCCCCTGAGCGTCTTGTGCGTCGTCGTGGTGATGACGGCGGCGTGGCCGACCGGGCTTGGGTGTGCGCCCCCGGCCACCAGCCCGGCAATATGCGCGATGTCGGCCACCAGCACGGCACCGGCCTCCGCGGCGATCTCCGCGAACGCCGGGAAGTCGATCGTCCGGGGAATCGCCGTCCCGCCGCAGAAGATCAGCCTGGGCCGCTCACGGCGGGCCATGTCCCGCACCTCGTCGAGATCCACCCGGCCCGTGTCCGCCCGCACGCCGTACTGAACGGACCGGAACCACTTGCCGGTGGCCGATACCGGCCAGCCATGCGTCAGGTGCCCGCCCATCGGCAGCGCCATCCCCATCACGGTCTCGCCCGGCCGCAGGAAGGCCAGGTAGACGGCGAGATTGGCCGGCGACCCCGAGTACGGCTGGACGTTGGCATGATCGACGCCGAAGATCGCCTCGGCCCGCTGGACGGCAAGCCTCTCGATCGGGTCGACGAACTGCTGGCCCTCGTAGTACCGGCGGCCTGCGTACCCTTCCGAGTACTTGTTGGTCAGCACGGAGCCGACCGCCTCAAGGACCGCGACCGAGGTGTAGTTCTCCGACGGGATCAGCCGGACCTTCTCGAACTGCCGCCGCGCCTCGCCCTCGATCAGCTCGGCGATCTCCGGGTCGGAGCTGGCGACATGCGGAATGGGCGGCTGATGCATGGCGGCCTCCTCGGGCACGACGGGTGAGCAAGGCACGGCGGGTGCGCGGCGGCAGCCTCGGCGCGCGCCCGCGCCAGGCTGCCCTCCTCATCATGCCTAACGGGGACCGCGGGGTACACCGCCCGCGCCGGGCGGGTGCGCGACCGGCGGTCCGGTAAGTTACCGCTGGTGCGGATCTGACGGCAGGATCCTGCGCCGCAGCAGCGCGCGCTCGGCGGTGG
>DATGVY010000670.1:0-10752 GCA_035299845.1 Streptosporangiaceae bacterium | reverse complement strand
CATGGCCGTCGCTACCGAGACCATCTGGCGCGGCGAGACGTCCATGTAGTCCACGTCATCCGGCGGGATGTAGTCGACCTCGCCGCCCTTGCGCCGGACGAGCACGCGATCCCCGGTGAAGCTGCCGTTGGCCTCGATGGGCTCGTTGGCCTGCGCGATGACGTGCCTGTCCTCCTCGTCGGCGGTCAGGTAGTCGATCTGGGTGGTGACCTTGCCGGCCTTCACCTTGCGGTACGGGGTCTCCACGAAGCCGAACGCGTTGACCCGCCCGTACGACGAGAGCGAGCCGATCAGGCCGATGTTGGGGCCCTCCGGCGTCTCGATCGGGCACATCCGGCCGTAGTGCGAGGAGTGCACGTCGCGGACCTCGAAGCCGGCCCGCTCGCGGGACAGCCCGCCCGGGCCGAGCGCGGAGAGCCTGCGCTTGTGCGTGAGCCCGGCCAGCGGGTTGGTCTGGTCCATGAACTGGGACAGCTGGCTGGTGCCGAAGAACTCCTTGATGGACGCGACCACCGGCCGGATGTTGATCAGCGTCTGCGGGGTGATGGCCTCGACGTCCTGCGTGGTCATCCGCTCCCTGACCACCCGCTCCATCCGGGCGAGCCCGAGCCGGACCTGGTTCTGGATCAGCTCGCCGACCGTGCGCAGCCGCCGGTTGCCGAAATGATCGATGTCGTCGGTCTCGATCGGGATGAGCGTGTCACCCGACTTCATCTCCTCCTCGCCGCTGTGCAGCCGGACGAGGTACTCGATGGTGGAGACGATGTCCTCTTCGGTCAGCGTGCCCGACGTGATCGGCTGGGCAAGGCCAAGCTTCTTGTTGACCTTGTACCGGCCGACCTTCGCCAGGTCGTAGCGCTTGCCGTTGAAGTACAGGTTCTCAAGCAGCGCCTGCGCCGACTCCCTGGTCGGCGGCTCACCTGGCCGCAGCTTGCGGTAGATGTCGAGCAGCGCGTCGTCCTGGCCGGTGGTGTGGTCCTTCTCCAGCGTCGCGCGCATCGACTCGAAGCCGCCGAACCGGTCGAGGATCTTGGCCTCGTCCCAGCCGAGCGCCTTGAGCAGGACGGTGACGCCCTGCTTGCGCTTGCGGTCGATCCTGACGCCGACGCTGTCCCGCTTGTCGATCTCGAACTCGAGCCAGGCGCCCCTGGACGGGATCACCTTGCAGCTGTAGATGTCCTTGTCGGAGGTCTTGTCGACCTGCCGGTCGAAGTAAACGCCCGGCGACCTGACCAGCTGCGAGACGACAACCCGCTCGGTGCCGTTGATGACGAACGTGCCCTTGGGCGACATGAGCGGGAAGTCGCCCATGAACACCGTCTGGCTCTTGATCTCGCCGGTGCTGTTGTTGATGAACTCCGCCGTCACGAACATGGGGGCGGAGTAGGTCATGTCCTTGTCCTTGCACTCCTCGACGGAGTACTTGGGCGGCTCGAACCGGTGATCACGGAACGAGAGCGACATGGTCCCGGTGAAATCCTCGATCGGGCTGATCTCCTCGAAGATCTCCTCAAGGCCCGACTGCTCGGGAAGGTCCTTGCGGCCCTTCTCCTTTTCCGCCTCGATCCGGGCCCGCCAGCGCTCGATGCCGAGCAGCCAGTCGAACGAGTCGGTCTGCAGGGCGAGGAGGCTGGGGACCTCAAGAGGTTCGTTGATGCGAGCGAAGGAAATGCGATGTGGACCTGGAACGGTGGCTGAGGCGCTGCGCGAAGCTGCCAACAGGGGTCCTTCCGAGCTTGTGGCGGACTGTCACCGCGCGCACGCGAAACGCCCTGCGGACATGCCGCCAGGGATGCGGGGAGGCCGAGGACGTCTGAGTGCAGCGCAAAGTGGTAGTGTAGCCGATGGGCACACCACTGGTCAACTGTACGCCACTATGAGATTCACGGTTGCAACGCAGCATGGCTCCTCTGCGGCGAAACGTCAAGACCGCGGGGCCCTGTGTCGGCATCCGGATCTACGTGACGAACGTCACAGTCTGAGGGTAGTTTGTCTGGCGGCCGAAGCGGGCATGATTGCTGATTCGTGCTGCTCAGGGCATGAATCGTGGCCCAGGCCGCTGCCGGGTGCCCAGCGCGGGCGGCGGCGGCGCCGCCCACCGTCAGCGTCCCGGGGGCTGCGGGCGCCCGGGACGCTGAGCCGGCCGGCCCCTCAGCCAGGCCAGGCAGGCGGGCTTGTGCTGGTGACGCCACCGCCGTCAGGCCGTCGCGGCGGCGCCCGCGGTCACTTGACCGTGACGGTGGCGCCTGCGCCCTCCAGAGCGGCCTTCGCCTTGTCCGCGGCCTCCTTGTTGGCCCGTTCCAGAACGGGCTTCGGCGCGCCGTCGACGAGGTCCTTGGCCTCCTTGAGGCCGAGGCTAGTGAGCGTGCGGACCTCCTTGATGACCTGGATCTTCTTATCCCCGGCGGCTTCGAGGATGACGTCGAACTCGTCCTGCTCCTCGACCTCGGCCTCGCCGGCGCCGCCGGCGCCCGCGGCCGGCGCCGCCACCGCGACCGGGGCGGCGGCCTTGACGTCGAAGGTGGTCTCGAACTGCTTCACGAAATCAGAGAGCTCAAGGAGGGTCATTTCCTTGAACGCGTCGAGCAGTGCGTCGTTGCTGAGCTTCGCCATGATGGTGTTTCCTCCGTGTGCCTGCGTCTCGCGGCGGCCTGCGGCCGCCCGCATGTTGTCGTCAGTGTCCTGGGTCATCCGCCGCGCGGCTGGTCAGCCTTCCGGCGCATCGGCGGATGCCGCGGCAACGCCATCCTGTCCGGCCGCCGATGCCTCGGTGCCGCGGCCGGATTCAGCGCCGCCGCCGGATTCAGCGCCGCCGCCGGATTCTGCGCCGCCGCCGGATTCGGCCTCCTCGCCGGGCGCCGCGTGATCGCCCTCCGGCGCAGCCGCCTCGGCTCCTGCTGCCGTGCCCGCTGGCGCCGCCTGCTCCAGCTTGTCCTGCAGGGCCGCCAGCAGCCGGGCCATCTGCACCGGCAATGCGGCCATCGTGGCCGCCGCGCCCGACATCGACGCCTTCATGGCGCCGGCCAGCCTGGCCAGCAGAACGTCACGTGGCTCCAGGTCGGCGAGCTTGCCGATCTCATCGGGCGTCATGCTCTTGCCCTCGAGCACGCCGCCCTTGATCACCAGGAACGGGTGCGCCCTGGAGAAGTCGCGCAGTCCCTTGGCCGCCTCGACCACGTCACCCTGCACGAAGGCGATCGCGGACGGTCCGCTGAGCAGCCCGCTGAGCTCATCGGCGATGCCTGCCTCGGTGGCGGCGATCTTGGTGAGCGTGTTCTTCACCACGGCGAACGTGGCGTTATCGCCCAGCGACTGGCGCAGTTCGCCAAGCTGGGCCACGGTCAGGCCGCGGTATTCGGTCAGCACCGCGCCTGCCGAGGTCTGGAATCGCTCGGTGAGCTCCGCCACCGCGGCGACCTTCTCCGCCCTCGCCATGGGCCTCCCTTCTCGTTCCGGTCCGCCCGCATGGCGGGACAGTCCGGCTACATCCGGCGCCGGCGAAGGGACGGAAAGACGAGCGCCCCGGCGCGGGCGCACGGGGCGTTACCGCGGCCCGGGATTTGCCCGGGTGCGCGGTCTCAGCTCGGTCGCCTGCGCGGGCCGCCCTCTTCAGGGCCTTCGGCCACCGCGGGGAACCCCACGATGGCAGCCGACGGTCTCTGGCCGGTCGCCAGCCTACGAGGTATTCGCGCCGCTCGCCAAATCGCGCCGGGCCGGGCGCCGGGCCGGGACTCACGCACAGCCCGGACCGGACTCACCAGGATACCGGCCGCCGCCCGCCTGGGACCCGGCCGCCGCCCGGCGCGCGCTCACCGGAACCGGCCGCAACTCAGTCCAGACTCGGCAACGGACATCGGAGTAGGCCCAGGCCCGCCAACGGGACCATGATCCCGGGGATTTCTCAGTCACTGTGACTGAGAAATCCCCGGGATCATGGAACGGGAACCGGGATCATGGAACGGGACGGTGATCATGGAACGGGAACCGTGATCATGGACCGATATCAGCCCGCGGCCGTCTCCTCAAGCTCCTCAGCCAGCCCCCGGGTCCGGTTCGGGTCGACGGGTATCCCCGGGCTCATCGTCGAGGTGACGGTGATCTTCCTGAGGTACCGGCCCTTGGCGGCGGCCGGCTTGAGCCTGATGACCTCCTCAAGCGCGGCGGCGTAGTTCTCCACCAGCGCCCGGTCGCCGAACGAGGCCTTGCCGATGATGAAGTGCAGATTGCCGTGCCGGTCCACCCGGAACTCGATCTTGCCGCCCTTGATGTCGGACACCGCCTTGCCGACGTCGGCCGTGACCGTGCCTGTCTTCGGGTTCGGCATCAGGCCGCGCGGGCCAAGTACGCGACCAAGCCGGCCGACCTTGCCCATCAGGTCGGGCGTGGCGACCACGGCGTCGAAGTCGAGGAATCCGCCCTGAATGCGCTCAACCAGGTCATCCGAGCCCACGTAGTCTGCCCCAGCGGCCGTGGCCTCGTCCGCGCGTTCTCCCGTCGCGAACACCAGGACGCGGGCCGTCTTGCCGGTCCCGTGCGGCAGGTTGACGGTGCCGCGGACCATCTGGTCCGCCTTCCGCGGGTCCACGCCAAGCCGCAGCGCCACCTCGACGGTGGGATCGAACTTGGTGACGGACGTCTTCTTCGCCAGCGACACCGCCTCGGCCGGGCCGTAAAGCCCGGCCGGGTCGATCTGCGCGGCCGCCTGACGATACGCCTTGCTGCGCTTCATGATCAGTCTCCCTTGTGCGTGCGGAGGTCGTGGTCTGCGGGCCAGCGCCTGACCCTGCCACTGTCAGCTGCCACGGTCAGCCGTTGCCGGCCGTTGTCATGCCGATGCGGGCAGCCGTTCCAAATGCTCATGCGGTCAGCTGTTCACCGTGATGCCCATGGAGCGGGCCGTCCCCGCGATGATCTTCTCCGCCGCCTCGATCGAGTTGGCGTTCAGGTCAGGCATCTTGACCTGGGCTATCTCCCGGATCTGAGCCATCGAGACGGAGCCGACCTTGGTCTTGTGCGGCTCACCGCTGCCCTTCTGGACGCCCGCGGCCTTCTTGATCAGCTCGGGCGCCGGGGGCGTCTTCGTGATGAAGGTGAACGAACGATCCTCGAAGATGGTGATCTCAACGGGGATGATGTTGCCGCGCTGTGACTCGGTGGCGGCGTTGTACTGCCTGCAGAAGTCCATGATGTTCACGCCATGCGGGCCGAGTGCCGTGCCCACCGGCGGCGCCGGGGTAGCCTGGCCTGCCTGCAGCTGCACCTTGACGACCGCAGCGATCTTCTTCTTTCGCGGAGCCATCTATCTGGGTCCTTACCTCACTGACGTACCGGAGAAAACCGATCAGATCTTGGTGACCTGATCGAAGGAAAGCTCGACGGGCGTCTCGCGGCCGAAAATCGAGACGAGCACCTTGAGCTTCTGGGTATCGGGGTTGATCTCGTTCACGGTAGCCGGGAGCGTCGCGAACGGGCCGTCCATCACGGTGACGGACTGGCCCACCTCGAAGTCCACGGCCGCGGCCCGCATGGTCTCTGCCTTCTTCGCTGCCTTCTCCTCCGGCTCAGGAGCGAGCAGTGCTGCCACCTCAGCCAGGCTGAGCGGGGAGGGCTTGCTGGACAGCCCGACGAAGCCGGTCACCCCCGGGGTGTTGCGGACCGCTGCCCACGACTCGTCGGTGAGGTCCATCCGCACCAGGATGTACCCGGGCAGTACTTTCTCCTGGACCTGCTGCCGCTTGCCGCCCTTGATCTCGGTGACCTCATGCACCGGCACCTCGATCTGGAAGATGTAGTCCTCCATGTTGAGCGACTGGGTGCGGCTCTCCAGGTTGGTCCTGACCCGGTTCTCGTATCCCGCGTAGGAGTGCACGACGTACCAGTCGCCGGGGAGCAGCCGCAGCTGGGAGGTGAACTCGGCGACGGGATCGGCGGCCGCCTCGTCCTCGTCGGCCATGCCGGGCTGATCCTCGGCGCCTGCCGGGCCGGCCGTCGCCTCGGTGTCGCCGGCCGCGGCAGCAGCACTGCCCTGGCCGGCCGCATCAGCGGCGGCGTTCTCACTGCGCACGGCAGACTCGCCGGCGGCGGCGGACCCGGCGGCGGAGTCGCCGTTCACGGCAGACTCGCTGGTCCCGGCAGACTCGCCGGTCCCGGCGGACTCGGCGGTGACCGGATCGCCGACGTGCAATTCGGACTCGGACACAGTAGCTCTTTCTCTCCCATGCTCTTCCTGGCGGGCTCGGCCGGCCTGCTCTTCCGGCGGCACGGGCCCCCGGCCATCCCGCGTAAGCCGGCCACCGGCTGGGCCGTGCCGTCCGGCCGGTATCGCCATGCTGCCACTCCCGGCAGCCAGGCCACTAATCAGCGCGCCGGAACTCAGCCGAAGACAGCAAACACCAGCTTGGTGAACCCGTAATCCAGGCTCGTCACGATCGCCACCATGACGATCACGAACACCAGCGCCACCGTGGTGTAAGTACCAAGCTCCTTGCGGGTGGGCCAGATCACCTTACGCAGTTCCGCGACGATCTGCCGCACGAAGACGGCAGGCGTGATCCTGGCCGCCTTCACCGGGCGGCCGTGCCTGTCCCGCTTCTCCGCGGATGTGCCGCGAGTCTGAGTAGCCAATGTCCTCACCTGAGCAGCGCTGATCTTTTGACGGCTTGCGCCGTCAACGGCCCGCGACATTCACGGACCGTATGCGCAGGGCAGGAGGGACTCGAACCCCCAACCGCCGGTTTTGGAGACCGGGACTCTAGCCAATTGAGCTACTGCCCTGTGACGGCCCGTGCGGGCATGCACCGGCCACCTGGTGGACTGCCACCAGAACCTGAAGTGTACGTCGCCGACAGCCCCGGCGTCGAACCGCGGCGGCGGCGGGCAGGCCGGAATCCTCAGCCGGGCCGGACATGGCGCCAGCCGGGCGGCCAGCGGCGCATCGGCCGGCGGCTAATGCCACCATGGACCCATGGGTTCCTCTCAGCAGCGTATCTCGGCCCGGGTATCGGCAATCGCTGAGTCGGCCACGATGGCCGTCGATGCGAAGGCCCGGGCGCTCAAGGCCGCGGGCAGGCCTGTCATCGGATTCGGCGTCGGCGAGCCCGACTTCCCGACTCCCGGTTACATTGTCGCCGCCGCGCAGCGTGCCTGCGCCGAGCTGCGCATGCAGAAGTACTCGCCGGCCGCCGGGCTGCCGGAGCTCAGGGCGGCGATCGCCGCCAAGACCGCGCGGGACTCCGGCTATCAGGTCACCCCCGCCCAGGTGCTCGTGACCAACGGCGGGAAGCAGGGCGTCTACCAGGCATTCGCCACCCTGATTGACCCCGGCGACGAGGTGCTGGTGCCCACGCCGTACTGGACCACCTACCCCGAGGCGATCGCGCTGGCGGGCGGCACCCCGGTGCCCGTGCTGACCGATGAGCACTCCGGTTACCTGACGTCGGTGGCCGACCTGGAGGCGCACCGCACCGCGCGCACCAAGGTCTTGCTGTTCGTCTCCCCGTCCAACCCGACCGGCGCGGTCTACCCGCCTGACCTGGTCGCCGAGATCGGCCGCTGGGCCGCGGCGAAAGGCCTGTGGGTCATCACCGACGAGATCTACGAGCACCTGGTCTACGGCGATGCGCGATTCAGCTCGATCCCGGTGGCGGCGCCGGAGGTCAGCGACCGGTGCGTAGTGGTGAACGGCGTGGCGAAGACCTACGCCATGACCGGCTGGCGGGTGGGCTGGCTGATCGGCCCGCCTGACGTGGTCAAGGCCGCGGCGGACCTGCAGTCGCACCTCACGTCGAACGTCTGCAACGTGGCGCAGGCAGCCGCGCTTGAGGCAGTCGCCGGCGACCTGTCGGCGGTGGCCGAGATGCGCGCCGCCTTCGACCGCCGCAGGCTCATCATGACCGGCATGCTGAACGAGATTCCCGGGGTCACCTGCCCGCTGCCAGAGGGCGCTTTCTACTGCTACCCGTCGGTCAGCGGCGTACTCGGGAAGGAGATCGGCGGCCAGCGCGCTGACAGCACGGCCGAGCTGGCCGAGATCGTCCTCGAACAGGCGGATGTCGCCGTGGTTCCCGGCGAGGCGTTCGGCACGCCAGGCTACTTCCGGCTGTCCTGCGCGCTCGGCGACGCCGAGCTGGTGGAGGGCATCACCCGGCTGGCCAAGCTGCTCGGCCAGGCCAGCTAAGCCGGGCCGGCCAAGCCGGGCCCCGGCTCAGCCGCCGCGCCAGCGCTGCCAGACTGGGCCGATGGGACGGCCGCTCGCCGCGCTACCCAAGGCGCACCTGCATCTGCACTTCACCGGCTCCATGCGGCACGCCACGCTGGTCGATCTCGCCAGGCGGCATAGGGTTCACCTGCCGGAAGCGCTCAGCGCCGGATGGCCGCCGCAGCTGTCCGCCGCTGACGAGCGCGGCTGGTTCCGGTTCCAGCGGCTTTACGACATCGCGAGGTCGGTCATCCGCACCGAGGAAAACCTCAGGCGGCTGGTCAGCGAGACCGCCGAGGACGAGCGCGCGGAGGGCTCCGGCTGGCTGGAGATCCAGGTGGACCCGTCGGGCTATGCGGCGCACTTCGGCGGCATCACCACGGTCACCGAACTCGTGCTCGATGCCGCCGCGCAGGCGGCGGCAGCCTCGGGCGTCGGCATCGGCGTGATCATCGCGGCAAACCGGACCAAGCACCCGCTGGAGGCCAGGACGCTGGCCAGGCTGGCCGCCAGGCTGGCCGGCCGCGGCGTGACCGGGTTCGGCCTGAGCAACGACGAGCGCAGGGGCATGGCAGCCGATTTCGCCCCGGCCTTCCGGATCGCCGCCCGGGCGGGGCTGCTGGCCGTGCCGCACGGCGGCGAGCTGGCCGGCCCGGCCAGCGTCCGGGCTTGCCTGGATGAGCTGAACGCAGACCGGATCGGCCACGGTGTGGCCGCCGCGGAAGATCAGGAGCTGGCTGAACGGATAGCCGGGCGCCGGACAACACTCGAAGTGTGCCCGGCGTCGAACGTTGCTCTCGGGATCGCCGCCAGCCCGTCCGACGTGCCGTTGCGGACTCTGCTCGAGGCCGGCGTGCCCGTGGCGCTCGGTGCCGACGACCCGCTGCTCTTCGGCCACCGGCTCACCGCGCAGTACGAGCTGGCCAGGCATGCGCACGGGCTGCCCGATGCGGCACTGGCCGAGCTGGCCAGGATGTCGGTCCGCGGCTCGGCGGCGCCGCAGCCGGTCCGTGCCGCGCTGCTCGCCGGTATCGACGCCTGGCTGGCCGCGCCGGACACTGGCCGCCCGCCGCTGGCGCCGGCCGGCCACCCGGCCACCAGGACGAGCTAGCTGACCTATGCCAAGCGGTGAGGGCCCGCACGTTAGTGGGCCAGCGTGTCCATGATCAGCGCTGCAAAGCTTTGGCGCCTGCGTCACGGAGCGATGAGTTCCGCCTCGGCGCGGCGTCTGCCCGGCTATGAGCGATCGCACCGAGCCCGATACAGGAGAGCATTGATGCCCGAGATCGAACCGACCGCAGAGTTGCACGAGGGATTCAGTCAGCCGGACGCCACGGCGCGGCCGTGGGCCGAGGTGGTCGATGTGCTGTCGAAGTCAGAGATGTTCTGGCTGTCGACCGTACGTCGCGACGGGCGGCCGCACGTCACGCCGCTCCCGGCGATATGGCTCGACGGGACGCTCCACTTCTGCGCCGGCGCCCATGAGCAGAAAGCGAAGAACCTGGAGTCCAATCCCCATTGCATCCTCACGACCGGCACCAACCAGCTCCGGTCGGGGCTCGATGTCGTGGTCGAGGGAGCTGCCGCTCGCGTGACCGGCAAGGCGCAGCTCCGGCGGCTGGCGGCGATGTGGAAGTCAAAGCTCGGCTGGGCTTTCGAGGTCGCCGACGGAGCGTTCCGCGATCCCGATGGTCGCCGGGGGCTCGTCTTCGGCGTCACACCGGCGAAGGTCCTCTCGTTCGGCAAAGAGCCCTACAGCCAGACCCGGTACCGCTTCACGGCCTGACAGAGCAACATGGGGAAATCAAGCGCGGCGCGGGCCGAGACCTCGCCGATGACGGCGCGCAGCGCGGCATCAGGCGGTGGACTGGACCGGCTCAGAGTTCAGCGCCGACCAGCACGGGCTCGCTGACCAGATCTACCCCGAACGTCTCGCGGACTCCGTCCCTGATTTCCCTGGCGAGCGCGAGCAGGGCAACGGTGGTGGCGCCACCGGGATTGACCAGGGCGAGAGTGTGCTTGGTCGATATCCGCGGACCGGGAAGGCCCTGGCCGGGCTGGCCGCTGGGGACCGGGCGCCCGTCGCCCGCGTATCCCTTCCTGAAGCCAGCCCGCTCAATCAGCCACGCGGCGGGCACCTTGACCAGGCCCGACTCGGCTGGAAACCGCGGGACATGAGTGCCAGGGCCGCAGGCGGCGCAGGCCGCCTTCTCGACCGCGGCGAGCTGCGCCTGATCGAGGACGGGATTGGTGAAGAAGGAGCCCGCGCTCCGGGTATCCGGATCGGCCGGGTCCAGCACCATGCCCTTGCCCCGGCGAAGCCGGAGCACCGCGGCGCGGGCGTCCGCCAGCGGCGCCCTGCCGCCCTCGGCTATGCCAAGCGAGCGCGCCAGTTCGGCGTACCGGACCGGCGAGGACAGCCGATCGCGCGCGAGCCGGAAGGTAACGCCGAGCACAACGAACCTCCCGGTCGCGGCGCCGACGGCGGGCGTACCGGACGCGGCGGGCACACCGGCCCCCGCGGCGGCCGCACCGGCCGCCGCGGGCGCACCGGA
>DATGVY010000669.1:0-9034 GCA_035299845.1 Streptosporangiaceae bacterium | reverse complement strand
GTGTTCTCGATCAGCATCGGCAGCGGCCGGTCGATCCGCTCGATCGCCTTGCGCCAGCTGTCGTAGCCTTCGCGCGGATCCACCCCCGCGGTGACATGTCCGCCGTGCACGATCAGCCCCTTCGCGCCGACGGCCGCCGCTGCAGCCAGCTGCTGGGCAAGCAGCTTCCTGCTGGGGATCCGGATCCTGTTGTTGGGCGAGGCGACATTGATCCCGTAGGGCGAGTGGATGTAGGCGTCCACTCCGGCCGCCGCGAAGGCCGAGCGGATCTCGGCCGGGTCGCCAGGAAACGTCGGGGCCTTCCAGCCCTGCGGGTCGCCAAGGAAGAACTGGACGGCGTCGGCGTCCGCGGCGAGCGCCTCCGCCAGCGGGTCACCGTCATGGAGATGAGCTCCGATGCGCACCATGCAGCGAGCCTAGTGCGGCCCGGGCCGACTGACCCAGCGGGTTGTGCGGAGCGCCGTCAGCCGAAGCCGCCGTGCGCGATTCCGAGGCAGGTCCCGACGAAGGCCGCCACCACGCCGGCCATCAGGACGATCCGCTGCGTTCTCGCCACGGAGATCAGCTGCGTGTACATGCCGACCACCAGGCCGGCCGGGCCGAGCACCGTGGCGGCAAGGTGCTGCCGCACGATCAGGCCGGTGGCGAACGCGACGATGCCAGCCAGGAAGGCAAACGCGGTCAGTCCGAGCTGCACCGGATGCCGCTTGCCTTCGGCGCTCGATGTTAGACCGGACGGGGCGAGGCCCGACTGGCGCGCGCTGGACTTGATCGTCTCAGGCACGGCTGCCACCCCCTCGGAGGGCGTTCTGCTGTTTATCTGTCAACCGGGTGTCTTCCCGCCACTAGCGGAACGGAATCCTGCCACCGGCCACGGGCGGGGCGCACGTTCGGGCGGCAGCACGGACGAGGGCTGCGTAATAAAATGGTTGCCGGGTTTGTCCCTGGCAGCTTGTCCCTGGGTCCCTGGTAAGCTGACCCGGCCGCGCATGGCCGCCGTCCGGCGGCGCGTGGCTCCTCCTGTCACGGAGAGACCGTGACCGCGTCAGTCCAGAGGAGGCAAGTAAAGCGCATGCGCCACTACGAGATGATGATCATCCTCGATCCCTCGCTTGAGGAGCGCACCGTCCAGCCGTCCCTTGAACAGTTCCTCAAGGTCGTGACCACGGCTGGCGGCATCGTGGACAAGATTGATGTCTGGGGCCGCCGCCGGCTCTCCTACGAGATCGACAAGAAGTCCGAGGGCATCTACACCGTCATCGACCTCACCGCTGAGCCGGATACAGTCAAGGAACTGGACCGTCAGCTGAACCTGAACGAGGCGATCCTGCGGACCAAGATCCTGCGTCCCGACGCGCACTGAGCTAATGGACGGCCGCGCGGCCAGAACCCCACCTATCTGAAAGACCGGGAGCACCCCGATGGCAGCAGGCGACACCACGATAACAATTGTCGGCAACCTCGTCGGCGATCCCGAGCTCCGCTATACCCCGACCGGCCAGGCCGTGGCCACTTTCCGGGTCGCCTCGACCCCGAGGTTCATGGACCGGACCACCAACGAGTGGAAGGACGGCGACTCGCTGTTCCTGTCCTGCAATGTCTGGCGGCAGGCCGCCGAGAACGTCGCTGAGAGCCTGCAGCGCGGCATGCGGGTCATCGTGCAGGGCCGCCTCCGGCAGCGCTCGTACGAGACCAAGGAAGGCGAGAAGCGCACCGTCTACGAGGTCGAGGTCGACGAGGTCGGCCCCTCGCTGCGCAGCGCCTCCGCCAAGGTCACCAAGTCGCAGCGGTCCACCGGCGGTTTCGGTGGCGGCGGCGGCCAGGCCGGCCCTGGCGGGCAGGGCGGGTATGGTGGGGGCGGCGGCAGCCGCCCTGCCGACGACCCGTGGGCATCCGATGCCCGCGGCGGGCCAGCGGGCGACGGCGGGTTTACCGACGAGCCGCCGTTCTGACCGCGAGCCAGCCGACCGGCAAATCCGGCTCCGCACCCCCCCTGCCACCGCCGCATCCGCTGGATGAGACGACCATCCCCGCCGAGGCGGGGCTCTGCTAAGGAGCACCACGATGGCCAAGCCACCGATTCGCAAGCCCAAGAAGAAAGTCTGCCTGTTCTGCCAGGAGAAGATCGCCCACGTGGACTACAAGGACACCGGGCTGCTGCGCAAGTTCATCTCTGACCGCGGCAAGATCCGGGCACGACGGGTTTCCGGCAACTGCACGCAGCACCAGCGCGACGTCGCAACCGCGATCAAGAACGCGCGCGAGATGGCGCTGCTGCCGTACACGAGCACGGCACGCTGATGCCGAGGGAGGCCGCGGACCGATGAGCGGTACGCAGATGAAGCTCATCCTCACCCAGGAGGTCACCGGCCTCGGCGCCCCCGGCGACGTGGTCGAGGTCGCCGGCGGCTATGGCCGCAACTACCTCGTCCCGCGCGGCCTGGCGATGCGCTGGACGCGCGGCGCCGAGAAGCAGATCGAGCTG
The DNA here is from genome assembly GCA_035299845.1 of Streptosporangiaceae bacterium. Classification (GTDB taxonomy): domain Bacteria; phylum Actinomycetota; class Actinomycetes; order Streptosporangiales; family Streptosporangiaceae; genus Palsa-506. The sequence goes on along the minus strand of DATGVY010000669.1, from coordinate 6,549 downwards.
ATCAAACGGGCTCGGTCGGTCCGCGAGATCAGCGGCCTTGACGACGCCAGGGACGCGGCTAGCAGGCTCGGGTCGCTGACTGTCCGGCTGGAGAAGAGGGCAGGAGGGGGCGGCAGGCTGTTCGGCTCGATCTCGACGGCCGATATCGCCGCCGCCGTGCTGGCCGCCGGCGGGCCCGAGCTCGACAAGCGCCGGATCGAGATCAAGAACCCGATCAAGACCGTGGGCGCGCACCAGGTGGCGATCAGGCTGCATCCCGAGATCAGCGCCACGCTTGACGTCGAGGTCACGGCAAGCTGAGGCTGCCGGGCCCGCCGGCCGGCGCTGGGCTGGATCAGAGTTCCCGCAGCGCGGCGACGCCCATGCGGGGCGTCCGGGCCGGTCCATCGCGGGCGGTGAATCCGGCGGCCGGTCGTCTTCGAACTTACGTTCCGCACGTCGAGCGAGCCTTCAGGCCGGATTTCGCGATGGTGGCGGTTCGGCGCGGTAGGCGCTTGCTGGTATGCCGAGCAGGGCCAGGAGTTTGCCCTGAAGCGGGCTGAGGGCCGGTTCGATCACTGTGAGGACCTGGTCGTGGCGGAGGATCACGGTGCGGGCCAGGGGGCTGAGGATCTGAAGGATCCGGGCGGCGCTGGGCGTGGTGCAGGGCCGGTCTTCGTGGTAGAGGGGTAGCTCGCGGATCCCGGCCTGGGCCATGGCCTGGCGCAGCTGTCGTTCGATGAGCGCATGGACTAGCAGCGCGGTGTAGAGGCAGAAGCCGAGGGCGTCGATGCGGGTGTCATTTTTCAGCTCGGCCGGGGTGGCGCGGAGGACTCCTTTGAAGGTGGCGTGGCGGCGTTCGAGGCGGGGCTGGCGCTTGTAGGCGGCCAGCAGCCCGGCCGGGCTGAGGTCGTTGTCGTTGGTGATCAGCGGGAAGCAGCCGTCGGAGGCAGCGTCGTGGGTGACCTTGGCGTTATCGACGGTGCAGGCCAGGGTGAAGCGGGTGCGGTTTTCCTGCTGGTAGCGGGTGCCGGGCCCGGGCCGGCCGGGGCCGAGCTGGCGGTATCTGGTGATGGTCTGCCCGGTGACCTCGAAGCGGACCCAGCGGGCGGCGTGGCCGGCCGCTGCCGCAGCGGCGTTTTCGACGGCGGCGCGGGTCTTGAGCTGGCAGCGGCCGGCGGGCAGCCGGGCGGCGAGCTCGCCGAGTGCGGTGGTGGCCGCCTGGATGTTCTGGGTGCGGGCCCTGGCGTCGAGGGCGCGCTTGGCCGAGGAACGGATCCACACGATCCGGTAGCCCTCCTGGGAGCGGGCGGGGGCGGGGGCGGCCTGCCAGATATCGGGCGGGTCTAGCTTGCGCCGGCCGGGGCGCCGGGCGATCTCGGCCCAGCCGATGGGGCATCCGCTGGCCAGCCAGGCGCGGCCGGCCTTGTCTTCGTTGCGGGAGCGGGGCAGCACGCTGAGGAACCGGCCGCCGTGCCCGGCGATGTGGGTCATGTTGCCGCGGGTGGCCAGCTTGCTGTCGGCGATGTAGAGGAAGCCCGCCCGCCCGGCGATGGCCCGGCAGGTTTCCCAGGTGGCGATGTGGGTCTTTGAATCTTCGGTGTTCCCGTCAGCCATCTTGTAGGTGAACGGCACCGCCCCGTCAGCCGTCGTGGTCAATATCCACACCAGCTGCTTGAGGTCTGGCCGGTGGTCCTTGGAATGCCCGCGGGCCGGCCGCGGCGGCCGGCGTTCCGGCCCGGCGCCGCCGTCTGGCGGGGCGCGGCGATCCCGGTAGGCGCCGTAGAGCCTCAGCGAGGTGGAGTCGTTGTGCAGCTCGGCCGGCGAGATGCCGTAGGCGCTGATCGCGGCCAGGGCCAGCGCGGTAGTCATCGTCGCCCGGTCGGCGGCATACAGCTCATCCAGCGCGCGCCCGGCCCGGTCATCGTTGAGCATCGCCGCCTGGCCGTGGGCCAGCCCGAGCAGGGTCTCATCGAACCTGGCCGCCCACGCCGCCAGCCCGTACAGGGGCTCCCTGCCCAGCGCCAGGTTGCGCACCAGCACCCCGATCACCGTCGCAGTGGCCATGGCGCAGCGCGGGTCAGGCCCGGGCAGCCAGGCGGTGAGGATCGCATCGAAGCCCAGCCGCGCCAGCACGGCGTTCACCACCGGCAGCCCGGCCATCAGCTCTGAGCTGGCCGCCATGCCCGCCCGGTCGGCTGCGAGCCGCCCGGGGGCCGGCGTCGCCGCCGTCACCGCCATGTCTTCAGTCTGCTACTGTAGAGACCCGGCAGGCACGACGACACGCCAAGATGAGCAGAAGACACGGAGGTGGCGGCATGGCCGGGCCCAGCGCAGCGGACCGCAAGGCACTGGCGGCCATCGCCCGGCGCCTGGCCCAGGCCGGCTTCGCCATGCCCGGAAACCTGACCGAGCGCACCATGCGCTGCGGCAAGCGCGCCTGCCGCTGCGCCCGCGACCCCGCCCGGCTGCACGGCCCCTACCACCAGTGGACCCGCAAGATCGACGGCAAGACCGTCACCATCAACCTCACCGACGAGCAGGCCGCCCGCTACCAGCCCTGGTTCGCCAACGCCCAGGCCCTCCGCACCCTGCTCAGCGAACTCGAAGAACTCTCCCTGCGCATCGCCAGCCAGGCCGAAGGCTGGCACTGAAAATCGGCCTGAAGGCTCGCTCGACATGCGGAACGTAAGTTCGAAGGTGACCGATGGCGGGATTGCTGTTTCCGCCGGCCGCCGCGGAAGCCTTACTGCGGCATGCTGCGGAGCCGCTGCGCTCTCACTCGGCGGCGCCGTCGGCGCTGGTGCCTTCAGTGCCGCCAGTGCCTTCGGCGGAGCTGGTGCCTTCGGCGGGGTCGGCGGTGCCCGCGTCCTTGCTTGAGCCGGGGTCGTAGCCAGGATGGTAGTCGGGCACCCGCCTGGCGAGCTCGGGATCGAGTTCCGCGACCATGTCCCAGATCCCGGCCAGCCGGGCGTGCATGCTCGCGTCAGACTCGGCGCCGCGCGGTGCCAGCGAATCGGTTGCCAGCTCGTCGATAGCCCGGCCGATCCGGGCCAGCCGCTCGCCTGGTGTCGAACACATGCTCGAACATTAGGCGGCGCTGGCGCCCGGCGCCTGCCAATTGGGCCGATCCGCCGGGCCCGGCCGGCGCGGTTACCGAGTCCGCCATCTAGCGTGCCGGTCGCCGGCTTCGTTCTGGCCGGTGCGACCTAACCTTGGTACGTTTGTCACTATTCGTGCCCTAATATCCTATTCTAACGATACTGGAATAGCGTTCCGCCTGATGGATGTGCGCGCTGGGTAGGCGCCGGCGGCTACCAAATCGACATCCATCAGGCGGAACGCTCTGGGCGGCGCAGCGTCCGGTGCTCCCTGCCGATGCTCAGTCGCTCGGCGTGCCGGCGCAGCGCGAAGGCGTCCCGTGCTCGTCGGCTGGCTGCGTCGGTCCATCAGGCAGCGGCCTGGGAAGGGCTTACCCGTGACGTTCTACGTCAAATTTCCCGTGTGGATAACTTCCGGCAGATGTGGAGCGTCACGACGCGCGCAACTTTTTCTCGCACACAAGCGGTGGATGACGTAGGCGCAGGCAGAAGCCCAGCCGAGCCGATTCACCCGGCCATTTCCACAGCCGTATCCCCATGCTGCGCACAGCGCAGGCGGCGTGTCTGCACAGGCTGTCCACAGGCCTGTGCACAGCACGGCTAGACGCCGGCGGCTGCTGCCGCAAGACTGTCCGAGCCGTCCGGTAGAACGGACGTGATCACCCGCGCGGGCCGTTGCGGGAGTGCTCACCGGCAAGGGGGAGGTGGCATCCAGTGAGCGTCACGGAGATCGCGCCCAGGGACGGAGAATTCGAGCGGACACCCCCGCACGACATTGCCGCCGAGCAGTGCGTGCTCGGCGGGATGCTGTTGTCGAAGGACGCGATTTCCGACGTTCTCGAGGTGATCCGGCCGCACGATCTTTACCGGCCCGCCCATCAGCTCGTGCACGAGGTGATACTCGACCTGTACAGCCGCGGGGAGCCTGCCGACGCCGTCACCGTCGCCGCGGAGCTGACCAAGCGAGGGGACATCGGCCGGATGGGCGGCGCCCCCTACCTGCACACCCTGATCGCCTCCGTGCCCACTGCCGCCAACGCCGGGTACTACGCCAGGATCGTCAGGGAGCGCGCGATCCTGCGCCGCCTGGTCGAGGTGGGCACCAGGATCGTGCAGCTCGGCTACTCCGGCGACGGGGACGCCGACGAACTGCTCGACCGCGCCGAGGCCGAGGTTTACGGGGTCGCCGACCGGCGGGTCAGCGAGGACTACCTCGCCCTCTCCGAGATCATGCCGGGAGCGCTGGACGAGATCGAGGCGATCGGCAGCCGGAGCGGCGCGCTGACCGGCGTGCCGACCGGGTTCACCGACCTCGACGCGCTCACCAACGGGCTGCACCCGGGCCAGATGATCGTGATCGCCGCAAGACCGGCCCTTGGGAAGGCGCTAGCGTTGGACACCCCGCTGCCGACGCCGACCGGCTGGACAACGATGGGAGAAGTCCAGGTCGGCGACTATCTCATCGGAGCTGATGGCAAGCCAACCCGTGTGTTCGCCGCCACTAGCGTCATGTACGAGCGGCCCTGCTTCGAAGTGGAGTTCAGCGACGGTTCAGTGATAGTTGCCGACGCCGAACACCAGTGGCGAACGGCCACCAGGGCGAGCCGCCGCCAGCGATCAGAGAGCCACACGGCCTGGTACTGGCCCGAGGCATCCAGGCAGCGGCTGCGGGATGCTTGCGCAACGGCACTCCAGGAACCAGACCGTTGCGTTACGAGTGCAGAAGTCATCGCGGTAGCTGGATCTGAGTTCCGGAACGTCATACACACGGTCGGCCGCGAGGTTGGCCTAGCTCTTCAAAAGGTCTCGGTAAGCGCTGCTGGACAACACAGGTCCTACACCTGGCGCGCGCCTGCATATTCTTCGCGCCACCAGCTCCTGACGGGCATGTTGCGGCGGGCAGACCGGCCGAAAAACGCAGCTACGACCGCCGTGCACCAGGAAGTCGTGACGACCGCGCAGCTAGCGGCGACGGTGCGCTCATCGGCGGACGGGCGCCTGAACCATGCCGTGGCCGTGGCGCGGGCTGCGGTCCTGCCGACCAGGAACCTTCCGTTCCCGCCGTACACGCTGGGGGCATGGCTTGGCGACGGCTCGAGCAACGCTGCGCAGCTCACGAGCGCCGACCCGGAGATCATCGCGGCGATAGAAGCTGAAGGGCTTCGGGTAGTCAAGTCAGCCACAGCCCGCTTGCGCTATGGGATCCGCCTGCCTGAGCCGCCCCCCGTCCGCGAGCGCCCCTGCGCCGTATGCGGGAAGCTGTTCACCCCAAAGACCGCTTCGGTGCGGACTTGCGGCAAGGTCTGCGGCGGCCGGTCACGCTCCGACATGTGGCGCGCCCTGCTAGGGCCTTCGCCCAAGCCGGAGTGCCCCGACTGCGGACGGGCGTGCAGTGGCCATCGGCGATGCCAGCCATGCTGGGCGCGCCACGGAACCGCTCAAGCCATCCTCCGCAGCCTGGGCGTCCTGGGGAATAAGCACATCCCGGCCGAATATTTGCGGGCATCCGTATCACAGCGCCGTGCCCTCCTGGCCGGTCTCCTCGACACCGACGGATACGCAGCCAAGAGCGGCACGGTCCAGTTCGCCGTGACAAGTCGCCGCCTTGCCGCTGACACGCTGGAACTCATCCTTAGCCTTGGTTACCGCGCCACGATGACAACCAAGCCGGTAAAAGGCCGGAACGCGGAAAGCTCGACTTGCTACATGATCACATTCACGCCGGCCGACAAGGTGTTCCAGGTGGCGCGGAAGCTGGCGCGGCAAGTTAGCAAGGCCTACCCGACGACGCGCTGCCGGTTCATTACCGACGTGCGCTCAGTACCCAGCGTGCCTGTTCGCTGCGTGCAGGTGGATAGCACCGACCAGATGTACCTGGCTGGGCATAGCTGGATTCCGACGCACAACTCAACCCTGGCGCTGGATCTGGCTCGGGCGGCTTCCGTCAGGCATGGGCTGACATCGGTGATCTTCAGCCTTGAGATGAGTAGGAACGAGATCACCATGCGGCTGTTGTCGGCGGAGGCGCGGGTGCCGCTGCACTCCATGCGGACCGGCCAGATGGGCGATGAGGACTGGACCAGGCTGGCCAGGCGGATGAGCGAGGTCGTGGAGGCCCCGCTGTTCATCGATGACTCGCCGAACATGTCGATGATGGAAATCCGGGCTAAGTGCCGCCGTCTCAAGCAGCGGCACGACCTGCGCCTGGTGATCATCGATTACCTGCAGCTGATGAGCTCACCCAAGAAGGTGGAGAACCGGCAGCAGGAAGTGTCGGAGATGTCGCGTTCGCTGAAGCTGCTGGCCAAGGAACTCGACGTCCCGGTGGTGGCCGTCGCGCAGCTCAACCGCGGCCCAGAGCAGCGCACCGACAAGAAGCCGCTACTCGCTGACCTGAGGGAGTCAGGCTGCCTGACCGGGAGGACACGCATTCTGAGGGCGGACAGCGGAGCCGAGGTCTCGCTGGGGG